>JBBQPP010000018.1:0-19115 GCA_038217255.1 Bacteroidales bacterium
ATTTTATGGATTGACGAATAGTACCCATTTCCAGCAATTTGTGATTGATACTGAAAAGGCAGATTATTGAAAAGCGCATTTTCAGGAACCTCAATACTGAATTCTTCAGTTTGATATTGATTTTTTCGTCCACACTCAAATGCGGCAGTAAATTCCTCTACTGGCAGGTGAATTTCTCTGTATTTTCCTTCAACAGAAAACTCGAGGATAGAACTGTTTTTATGTACATCTTTTATTTCAATTTTTACTTGATGCACCGCGCCAATCATCGGATCGAAAACCCCATTGTTTTCGGAATATTCAAAATTGTCAAGCGGATTGCATGGTTCAATCCAAGTCCTTTGGAATTTTCGGTTTGATTTTATAAGTTCCTCATAATCAATGTAACTGTTGATTTTTCTCGAATCGTCAAACGAAAAACTGTTGATTTCGAAGGTCGAAAGGATTACGCCGTTAACCGAAAGTTCCATTGAATTGATGCCACATTTATTTGCGGATCCGTCAAAAAAATCATTGGCCTCAATGGCAAATCCTATTTCGCCATAAACCGGGATTACGGCATCATTTTTTATCCTGTATTTGCCGTCAACAAACTCTACGTCATAAATCACTTTTTTGGTTGTATAATTTACAAGCGATTCCTCAGAAAGCGGCGAAATTTGCAATGCGTAAATTTGTGGTGGCGTGTTGTCTTTTACGATAAAACCAAATTTCAATGGATTAACGGGGTTTTCATTTTTTGTGTTTCTCAATTCAAAATGCAAGTGCGGCCCGCCAGAACTCCCTGAATTTCCGCTCAAAGCAATTATTTCATTTTTTGAAATCTGAAAAATTCCGGGCAAAACAGGAATGTCAACCCGTAATGATTTCCTTTCATATTGAATGTTTTTAATGAATTCCGCAATATCAGGTCTGAATGTGTTCAAATGCCCATAAACCGAAGTTGTTCCATTGTCGTGGTCGATATAAATTGCATTTCCATATCCCGAAGGCGAAATCGAAATCCGCGAAACAATCCCGTCTGCAACGCAATAAACAGGTAAATCAGCCCTTCCCTGGGTTTTAATATCAATTCCTGAATGGAAATGGTTGTTTCGCAATTCGGCAAAACTTCCGCTCAACAGCATTGGGATTTTTAGGGGATTTGTGTAATAAACATCCTGCGCCGAAACAAAAAAAGAATAAAAAACAACCGAGAAAACTAAAAACAACTTCATCATTTTACCTGATTTTACTAACAATTTTGGGTAAAAGTAATCTTTTAGGTTTTACTTAACAGAAAGGTGTTCGTAATAATTAATGCCAATATTTTGCAATTACTTTTACAATAGGTCAAAAATATTAACTTTGCCCGTGAAATGCAGCTACGATGACTGACGAAGAGCTATTGCTTCTGAATAATTTAAAGACAAATGTACAGCGGTTTTTTGAAGAGTTTGCAAGGGTTGAAAACGAAAAAAAGGAGCTGGAAAAAACCGTGTTGAACTTAAAACACGAAATTGAATTGTTGCAAGACGAAAAAACGGAAATCAGTCGTAGGAATGAACAGTTGAGGTTAGCGACCCACCTTTTGTCGGGTGTTGATGAAAACAGGGAAGCGAAACAAAAAATAAATAGATTAATACGGGAAATTGACAAGTGTATTGCATTACTAAATAAGTAATGGCCGGTGGACAAGAAAAATATTAGAATAAATATTAAAATTGATGGTAAGTTTTATCCTTTGACCATCAATATTGAAGATGAAGAGAGATACCGATTAGCTGCAAAAAGAGTAAACGAAATTGTACGAAAATATCGCGAACAATTTGGCGACCAGAACTCTAAAGATATTTTGGCGATGGCAGCGTTTCAAATTGCACTTAGCAATACGGAAATTCAGCAACGCAACGACAAGTCTCTTTTTATTGAAGAATTAAAAAACTTAAACGATGATATTTCTGATTTTTTAAAGGAAAAAGGAAAGAAATAGGATAGTTTAAAGAAGCGAATATATTTATCGAAGCCCGTATAAAGTATTGTAATAGTGTGTATTGCAATACTTTTGCGGGCTTTTTTTATTAATTGATTAAAAAAATAGACATGGATTTAATATCATTATTAATAGGTGTTGCTGTTGGCTTTCTGGTCGGTGGTGGTTTGGCCTATGTTATCTGGAACAGGGCGTTGAATTCGAAAAAAGCCCGGATAATTGCCGAAGCTAAGGCTGAAGGCGAAGTAATTAAAAAAGATAAAATTTTACAGGCAAAAGAAAAGTTTTTGCAGCTGAAATCGGATCACGAAAAGTACATTGTTGAAAAAAGCGCTGACGTAAATGAATTCGAAAACAGGTTAAAACAAAAGGATAACCAGTTGAACCAACGTCGCGATGAGTTGCAGAAAAAAACCAAAGAATTCGAGGTTACCAGAAGAGAGGTTGAAATTATTAAAGAGAACTTAACTGCTCAAATACAGCGGGTTGAGCACAAAAGCGAAGAACTTGAAAAAATGCATCGCCAGCACCTCGATAAGTTGGAACAAATTTCAGGTTTATCGGCTGAAGAAGCAAAGTCTCAATTGGTTGAATCATTGCAGGAAGAGGCAAAAACAGAGGCCATTTCGTACATTAACGAAATAATGGAAGAGGCAAAACTTACTGCCAATAAAGAAGCTAAAAAGATAGTAGTAAAATCTATCCAACGTGTGGCTACTGAAACTGCTATTGAAAATGCGGTTACCATTTTCCATATTGAAAGTGATGAAATTAAAGGTCGCATCATTGGTCGCGAAGGTCGGAATATCAGGGCGCTGGAGGCCGCTACCGGGGTTGAAATCGTCGTTGACGATACGCCGGAGGCAATTGTACTTTCTGCATTTGACCCGGTTCGACGTGAAATTGCTCGCTTGGCATTGCACCAACTTGTAACCGATGGCAGGATACATCCAGCCCGGATTGAAGAGGTGGTTAGCAAAGTGAAAAAACAAATTGAAGAAGAGATTATTGAAACTGGAAAGCGGACCACTATCGATCTTGGAATTCATGGATTGCATCCTGAATTGATTAGGTTGATTGGTAAAATGAAATACCGCTCATCTTACGGTCAAAACCTTTTGCAGCACTCACGTGAAGTGGCAAATTTATCTGCAATTATGGCTGCTGAACTTGGATTAAATGTGAAAAAAGCCAAACGTGCCGGATTGTTGCATGATATTGGAATAGTTCCTGATGACGAACCGGAATTGCCACATGCAGTGCTGGGTATGAAACTGGCCGAGAAATACAAGGAAAAGCCGGATATTTGTAATGCAATTGGCGCCCACCACGACGAAGTTGAAATGCAAACTTTGCTTGCACCAATAGTTCAGGTTTGCGATGCTATATCGGGCGCAAGACCAGGTGCTCGTCGCGAAATAGTTGAGTCGTACATCAAACGTTTAAAAGACCTTGAAGATTTGGCACTTTCGTACCCTGGCGTAATGAAAACATACGCAATTCAGGCAGGCCGCGAACTTCGCGTTATTGTTGGCGCCGACAAACTGAGTGACCATGATACAGAACAACTTTCATACGATATTTCCAAAAGAATTCAGGATGAAATGACTTATCCCGGTCAAATAAAAATTACGGTTATAAGGGAAACCAGAGCTGTGAGTTACGCTAAATAATAATCAAATTATAGTGAGTGCTTCACTTTAAATGAAGCCCTCACAAATCTGAATAAAGCTTTTCAATAAAAATGTTGGAAGGCTTTTTTTTTGCTTTAAAAAAGCCGAAGTAATTGTTGGATGCGTTCCTTTTTGTCAATGAAATTTACCGATTGATATGAAAGTTCCAGCGATTCGACCAGTAGTTTAATGAATTGCACATCCGATTTTGGCTCGGTGTATTGGTGCATAGGCTGATAATTGTTGGTCCGCAAATGATATTCAATTTCTTTTATACTTGTAATCGAACCTTTATTCGAAGGGTTTATATAGAATAAAACATCGGATTGAACTCCGTTTCCATGCACTTTTCTTGCCAATTTTGCATCAACAATTGCAACCAGTGGATTCTTTGGAAAATCGATAAAATGTACTGGAAGCTCCAACATTCGGGCAATAATTGTATAAAAAATACTGATTGAAACCGGATTGCCTCTTTTTGTGTCCAGCATTTGGTTCAAAAAACAATTTTGAGGCGAATGTATATTTTTAAAATTGATGGAAAAATCATTCAAATTAAAAAGAAAATGGTTCAGGATAGTAATCTTCTCAAGTAGTGTGAGCGAATTATTAAGTTCCAGCCAAATTTTCTTTCTGATATTTTCAAGCTTTAACCTAATATTTAAATGATTTATATCAGGATACTGAAAACGATCGACAATAATGAAACCAGTAAGAAGATCACGTTTATCCGTATTTGTAATCAACCACTCTTCAAGTAATCTTGTTGTTTCTTTAAACTGTAGGTTTTGAATGATATTTTCAATCCTTTCCTGGCAATCAACATCAAAACTCGATTCCCATTTTTGTTCCAGCTTAGGTATAATTTTATCTGTTTCCTTTAGCAGTTCCTGCTGAACTACTTCAAAAACAGTTAAATCAGGGTCGTCAAGCAAATCAATTAAAGCACCAAGTTTACTATTGGTCATTATTTTTCTATTGTTAAGCGTTCCAAAACAAGTGTGATAAGCTTTTTCATTTCATCACGATAATTTTCGTTAGCTGTTAATACAACACGGTTGGCAATAATTAAACAAATAGTCAAAGCTTCGTGTCCCAGCATTTTTGACAGGCCGTAAATAGCCGAACTTTCCATTTCGAAATTTGTGATTTTATATTGATTGTAGCGAAATTCTTCAATTTGTTTGTTCAATTCAGGTACAGCCAGCGGCAATCGAAGCACCCTTCCCTGAGGGCCATAAAATCCAGGCGCAGAAATGGTTACACCTTTTTTGAAAATTTCGTCATCAAATTTTGAGAGCAATTTATCAGATGCATCGACCACGTAAAATGTTGGTAGTGATTTATCCCAGTTTGTAAACGTTTTAAATTCATATTCAAATTTAAGGTCGCAGTGCACTTCGCGATTTGCATAAAAATTCAGCATACCGTCAAACCCGATCGATTTTTGCGAAACAACAAATGAATTTACGGGCAAATCGGGCTGAAGACCACCGGAAGTACCAATTCGTAAAATGTTGAGCGATTTGTGTTCTTCCTTAATTGTCCGAGTTTTTAAATCGATATTGGCGAGTGCATCCAATTCATTTAAAACAATATCGATATTATCCGTCCCAATACCGGTAGAAATTACAGTTAGTCGTTTTCCATTAAACAAGCCGGTTATGGTTTTAAACTCACGGTTTTGAATTGAAAAATCAATTTTATTAAAGAATGAAGCGATGGTATCAACCCTTTCCGGATCACCAACAAGGATAATATTATCTGAAATTTGCTCCGGTTTCAAATGCAAATGAAAAATTGAGCCGTCAGTATTAATAATAAGTTCCGAATGTTGAATCATCTGTATAACTTTGAATGTGTCCAAAACTATTCTATTTTAAATAAAAAGGCAATTTTAAGAAGTGTAAAATATTAACAGTCAATCGTGGAAAACTTGATTATGCCCAGTAGATTGTTTACAACTCAAAATATGCTAAGCAGAGATTCGATATTGTTTTTAAATCAAAACAGATAAAATTAGAATTTAATGGGTTTAATTTTTATTTTTGAAACCACAAAATCTAAACGCAAATTATGTCATTTAAAATTTTCACGCTTCAGCTTCTGGGAAAGTTAAAACCCGTGGAAACTGTTGAAAAACAGCGAAAAGTACTATTGGATGATTATAACGAATTTCAAAAAGTTGAAAGCTCGGATGAATTAAAAAAATTCCTCGATCTTGAAAAAGAGATTAATTCGGACGAGTTTAAAAAGAAGAAGACAGAAATAGAATCAATACGTTTTAATGATAGCAAGGAGTTTAACCAATTAAAAGAATTTGTTGGGCTGCAAAAAAAACAAACGATACGTAAATACTTTAAAATTGCCAATTCCAGTGATTTAGAAAGGTATAACAAATTAAAAACATCAGAGAAAATTGCCGGGTATTACAAATTGCTTGAATATGTAAAAGAAGGACAGTTTGCCAAAGAAAAGAAGGAAATTTTAGCTCAGGTTTTTAAAGGTTCACCGGAAGAAAAACATTGGATTGATTTTAAAAAGCTTGAAAAATCGACTGGAATAAAAGTTTACAAGGAGTTGCATGATTCCGACTTTTTGAAAAAACATGAGCTTTTTACTAAATCTGAAAAATTGAAAAGCTTTGTTCAACTGGGAAATATCCCTGATAAAGACAAAACAAAATTGGCGGAATTTAAACGGTTGAAGAACGATGCGGAGATTAAGAATTATTTCAAATTCGAGAAATCAAAAAAAATAAAGATTTACAGAGAAACAGCGGCCAGCCAGCAATTAACGAAATACTTTGAATTAAAAGCTTATGTTGAAAGTGCTGATTACAAAAAGCGTGAGATTTTCTTAAAGGACAAAAAGAAATTCGAAAACAGCGAATCATATAAAAAGTACAATAAGTTCAAACAGTTGAGTTCGGATGCAGATTTGAAATTCTTCTTAAAATTCGATAAATCTTCCCTATACAAAAACTATCTTGATGTTGTTGGATCGTTTGATTTAAAAAGATATTCAGAACTTGAAACAATAACTACATCAAAAGAATTTAAGGAACAAAAAGCTTATTTGGAGGATAAAAAGAAATGGGAAAAAACTGCTGGATATGCGAGGGAACAGGAATATCTGAACATGAAAAAACTGCCTCATTTGGCAAAATACTTCAAATATAAAGGCACAAACATCTTCGATTTATTTAATAAATGGCAAATCGTTTTTGAGGACGACTTCCTTCAGTCCCAAATTGATACCGAAAAATGGGCAAGCAAAAGTTATTTAGCCGAAAAAATGCTCGGCGAAAACTATTCACTTGCCGGCGATAACTATATTTTTACAGATAGCAAAAATATTAAACTCGGTGGTAAATTGTCAATAGAAGTTAGAATGGAAAAAGCTAAGGGTAAAGTCTGGCAAATGCCTGCGGGTTTTATTCCGGCAGAACTGGATTATACTTCAGGCATTATTTCGACTTGGAAAAACTTTTGGATGGAAGATGGAATTATTGAAGTAAAGATAAAATTTGAACCTGTCAGGCAAATTGTTAGTTCGTTTTACCTTACAGCAGAAAAGGAAATACCGCGTTTAAATTTGCTGGAAATGGGTGCAAAAAATCGCTTGGGAATTTTAAACCTTACCCGTTCCGGTAAAGCAAATGTTACAGGAATTGATATTGAAAACCTTAAAAAGGGGAATTGGTATATTTTTACAATTATTAAAAGTGGAAATAGCTTAACCTGGAAAATAAATGATACTGAAATTATTACCCTTCAAAGTTCAGATTTGAGTGGCAAACTTCACCTTAATGCATCAAGTATTGTTGTCGAGGATGTTCCCGCCCAGCAACTTCCGGCAGGTTTTGAAATAGACTGGGTGAGATGTTACGTGAAAAGATAGACCGAAGACCGAAGATGGTATTTGGCAACTACTTTATCTTTCATTCAACTTTAAACTTTGAACTTTGAACTTGCAATCTGCAACTCCTAAAACCCTCTCTTGTTAAACATGATAAAACCAAAACTGAGCAGGAAATACAATTTTGTATCTTGTTTTTCGTAATAATTGAGCGAAATGCTTAATGGTCCGATTCCGGTTTGATAAATCAAAGCCGCCATTCCCTGTAAATAATAATTTTCAATAAATTTTGATGAAGGTGAATATTCCTTAGTTTCCGGAAGTTCTTCATTAAATGGTATGAAAGTATAACCTTCCAGCCTAAAATTAAAGTTTGAACCCAGGTTTAAAATAGTATTTATACCACCTGCAAAATAATTATTGGAGTGAAAATTTTCAATAAAAAGGGTTTTACTGTGTGGTGTTGGGTAGAATCCGGGAGCATTCAGCTTAGTGGAACGATAATTACTAAATAAATTTTTGTTGCTAAAAACCGCTTCCCCTTTCAACCCCAAAGTAAATTTACTGCCGAAGTCAAAAAAACGGGTTGAATGTGCCTGAACTAAAAAATAATTGTGATCGAAAGTTTTAGACCGATTATCGTTGGGAGAAGTTGTTCCCGGGATATTTGTTTCTTTCCCGTTAATATATTTCACAGTAAAGTAACGATACACGCCATCTGATGGGTATTGTTTGTAGTTTAATGAGTTGTTTTCCATCCCGATTATTGTTGAAAATGTGTTGAAAGTTGTTTTGTCGGGTTCGTCAGCTTTATTAAAAATATCGGTTTGGTAGTATTGGTCATCGCTATTCGAAAAGGCAATCCCACCATAAACTTTGCTGTGTAACCCAGCGGGAATTCCTACTTCAATCCGGGTATTGTTTTCGTTTTGGATAATGTACGGTGGACGCACATCTTCGAAAAAAAGTTCGGAACTGGAGGCAAAGTAATCCCATCGGTTAAAAGTTGTGTATCCCTCAAGGTAAAACGGAAGGCGTGTATTGTAATCGATGCGTGCACCAAGTTTAAATGAGCTGTAAAACCTGCCAAAATAGATGTTTGATGTTAACGAATATGCCCGGCCTTTGTATGTGCGGTAATTAAAACTGGCAAATCCCTGGTTGATTGGCTTTGTTGAAATATTCCCTCCTGCAGTTACTTCCATTTTGTTTTGTGGTTCAACTTTCAAATGCACATCAAAATAACCTGTTTCCTTGTTGTACCTTGATATTGGTACCATTGATTTAATGTGCTCGTCGGCAATTAATTTGAAATATTCCCTTTTAAACGATGAAAGGCTGATAACATCATAATGACCTTTTATTGACTGAATAATGTATTTACGTTGCATTGGATCTTTAACACCTTCAACCTGAATATTCTGAAAATAGAGTTCATGTTTTTTGGAATTAAACTGTTGTCGTTTTTTGTCAACAATTTCTTTTGGAACCCTTCTTTTCACGAGATGCCTGATGCTGTCAAGCGAAGCATTAGCTGTTTTTGTACCTGCTTCAATCGCCAAATCAATTTTGTTGAAATCGAGTAGCCCAATATTATCGAAATGCGTTTCGAGAACAATCCCCTCGTTTGCAGCTATGGTAAAGTCAGTTGGCCTCATAACAATATTCGATATTTGTGCCAAAACATCACCGGCTTCAGCAACTTTTAAATTATTGGCAACTTTATGCCCGATAATAATGTCAGGCTTAAAAATGTCAGTCATAATATCATGCGGAAAATTGTTGACAATTCCACCGTCAAACAACAGTTTGCCATCAATTTCTACGGGTTTAAAATAAAATGGGACAGTCATTGAAGCCCGAATTGAGGCTCCCAAATCACCGGTTCTTAGAATAGCAGGTTTGCTTTTATTTACATCCGTTGCAACACAAAAAAACGGAATCATCAAACTGTCAAAATTATTTTTGCAAGCTTCATTTGTTGCTGCAAGTAATTCCATAAATGCAAAGTCCATCTGCTCTTCAGGGATTAAATAGGATTTGGGTAAAATTTTCACCTTTTGCTCCTTTTTTTCGATCCGAACATTTATCCACGATGGATTTTCTTCAGGCATCTTGAAATAATAGCGGTAGTCCTTTTGGATTTTTCCGGTTGACCAAAAATAGAATTCTTCCGACTTGAAAAGCTTTTCCATTTCATCGGGAGAATATCCAGCTGCATATAAACCTCCAACGATTGCACCAATTGAGGTTCCTGCAATATAATCTATTGGGATATTGTTTTCTTCAAGCACCCTGATAACACCAATATGTGCCATCCCTTTTGCACCACCACCGCTTAATACGAGCCCAACTGATTGTGCCTTGATTTGCAAACAAGCAGCAATTGCAAATATTATGAATAACAAAGATTTACGTTTCATCGATTAATTTTCAAGCTTCTGAACAATTCCAAAATTACAAAATTGATTGGAGTGACTGGTATATCAATCCTTAAAAAAGAGAAAAATATATTTGTAGAATTAACATTTGTAAGAAATGAGTTAGCAATGTTTAATTATTTTATTGGGTGAAAAAAAACTATTTTTGGATTTGTTTTTCAATACTAATCAAATTATTAAATCTTAAGTTCAATGATAAAATACGCAGGAATATTTCTTTTAATGGTTTTGGTAATAAATGGCTTTGCGCAAGTAAAGATGCAAAAACAAAATGGTGGGTTTTTATTTACTGAAAGCGGTAAAAACGTTTTATTTTATCAAAAAGAACCAAAGAGTTTGGATGGAAAGTTCGAACGTTGCAATTATATACATCCGCTTTGGGGAGTCGATGGGACTATTCTAACTGAAGATTTTCCTGAAGACCATTTGCATCACCGTGGTGTGTTTTGGGCATGGCACCAAATATGGATTGATGGGAAACGAATTGGCGATGGCTGGGAAATCAAGGATTTTGAACAAGATGTTACAGATGTTGAATATACTGCTAAAGAAGGCGGCATTGCAGTTTTAAAAACAGAGGTAGAATGGAAATCAGAATTGTGGAATAAGATGGGGAAAAAAGTGCCTTATTTGAGAGAGAATTCAACAATTACAATTCATCCAAAATCAAAAAATTACCGAATTATTGACTTTGAAATCAGTCTGCTTGCGTTGGAAGAAAACCTTTCGATTGGTGGTTCAGAAGATGTAAAAGGATACAGTGGTTTTTCCGTTCGGATGAAACTTCCTGAAGATGTTGAATTCATTGGGAAAAATGGAGTAATTGAAACTCAAAATGAAGCCGTTCAATCAGTAGGTTATATTAATATTTCAGGTTCCGTTGGTGATAATAACAGCAAGGGAGGAATTGTAATAATTGACAATCCTCAAAATCCCGGTTACCCTCAATCCTGGATATTACGCAAAAGTAAAAGTATGCAAAACGCAGCTTTCCCAGGTAATACAACCGTTCCAATTTCGACCCAAAAACCATTGATTTTAAAGTATTCACTTATTGTATATTCAGGAAGTTTGAGTAAAAAGGTTATTCAAAAAGTTTTAAAATAGTTATTGAATATGCTGGTGACCGCTCTTCATCTAATCTAAAAATATAGAATTACAATTGGGGTTAAATTGATAAAAGCAATAAACCATTACATTGTATTTACGACATGGAAGTTTATGTCGCCGAATCGCTGACCGAAGACAAACAAATTGCATTTAACAATGGAACCCACACGGAGATGTTGAAATTGAGTTATGAAGATTTCGAACGTTTGGTACAGCCAGGAGTGCTGAAATTTTCACAAAGATAATTAAATACAGTTTTTTGATTTTTACGCCAAATTTGAAATAATACCTAAAAAAACCTCCAGGTAAGTTCTGAAGGTTTTTTTGTGATTTGATTTTTCTTCGATTCGATATCTACATCAAAAAGCTTAGTAAAATACCTGCTGCAACTGCCGAGCCGATAACACCGGCAACATTTGGTCCCATGGCATGCATTAGCAAATGGTTGGTTTTGTCATATTCCAAACCTACAACCTGCGAGACACGCGCACTGTCGGGCACTGCCGAAACACCTGAATTCCCGATAAGTGGATTTATTTTTCCTCCTTCTTTTAAAAACAAGTTGATGAATTTTACAAACAAAACCCCGCCTGTTGTTGCGATAATGAATGAACATGCACCAAGCATGAAAATACCTACCGATTTCCAATTCAAGAAAGTAGTTGCTTGTGTGGATGCACCCACTGTCAAACCAATTAAAATGGTAACAATATCGATTAATGGTCCTTTTGCTGTGTCGGCTAAACGTTTGGTAACACCGCTTTCTTTAAGCAGGTTTCCAAAGAAAAGCATGCCTAATAGCGGAAGGCCGCTCGGGACGATCATTGTCGTTAGCAACATACCCGCAATGGCAAAAATTACTTTCTCCCTTTTTGAAACTGCGCGTGGTGGTTTCATGCGAATAACCCGCTCTTTTTTTGTTGTCAGTAACCTCATTATAGGTGGCTGGATTACCGGTACTAAAGCCATGTATGAGTAGGCTGAAATTGCGATTGCCCCCATCAAATCCGGAGCAAGTTTCGATGACAGGAATATTGCTGTTGGGCCGTCTGCGCCCCCAATTATTGCAATTGCACCTGCTTCGGTTGGGCTGTATCCCAAAGCCAATGAAAGGCTGTATGCACCGAAGATACCAAGCTGGGCGGCGGCACCGATCAAAACAAGTTTTGGGTTTGAAATGAGCGCTGAAAAATCGGTCATTGCACCAATACCAAGGAAAATTAACGGAGGGTAAATTCCTTGAATAACACCAAAATAAAGGTAGTTCAATACACTGCCGGTTTCATAAACCCCGATTTTAAATCCTGGTACAAAGGCGATATTCCCCACAAGGATTCCAAAACCGATGGGGATGAGTAACATGGGCTCAAACTCTTTTGCGATGGCGAGGTAAATAAACACCAAGCCAATTAAAATCATTATAACATGCCCAATAGTAAGGTTTGCAAATGCAGTAAAGTGCAAAAACTGCATTATGTTGTCTGCAATAAAACTTATAAAATTCCCCATAATTTAGTCTCCAATTACAATTAAAATATCGCCTTCCATAACTGCATCACCTTTTTGCTTCAAAATGGAAATTACTTTTCCCGGTTTGTCTGCTTCAATGTTGTTTTCCATTTTCATCGCTTCAAGCATGAGCAGTTTTTGTCCCATTTTTACCGTGTCACCTTCGCGTACAAACATTTCCAGGATTACTCCGGGCAGTGGTGATTTTATGCTGCCGGTTCCCTTAGGTGCCGATGGACTGCTTGTTTTTGCAACAGAAGGATGCGAATCAGTGGAAGGTATAGCTTTAGGGCGCACCAATTTTGGCGTTTTTTGTACTTTTAACTGTTTGTCAACTTCAACTTTGTATGTAGTTCCGTTGATGTCTATTTCAGCAATATTATCCTCAACATTGATAATTTGTGTATCGTAAATATTGCCGTTGATTGTGAATTTATAATTTTTCATTTTGATTGATTATTGCGGATATTTTCTTAATGTGTAAATTTTTGAACTCCATGGTGAATAAGTACGTGACACTTTTTTAATTGTCAGTACTGTATTTTCTTCATCGTGAATCTCTGATTGGAATAAATGAAGCGCCATTGCAATTGCAGCGCTTACTTCGCCCGATAATTCTTCCTCGATTTTATCAGGAACACCTTCCACGTGAACACCCTTTTTTGCTTTCCGTGCCCTTCGTTGGAAATATGAACCTGTAGTTTTAAAAATCAGGTACAAGAGTGCCAACGAGGTAAAAACAACGGCCATCGCAATACTTGCCATTCCAATCCCGTTTGGGTCGTATTTGACAAACTGTTCACCCGATGTTACTTTTCTGGAATGATCATTATTTGAAGCAGGTGTAATTTTAGTCAGAAATTCCCATTGGCTGAAAGCATTACCATGTTCATCTGTTTTCTCCATCAAACCAAACGACATGTTTGATTTTTGTGGTTTCCCGATGGTTAATTTGTCGATTAATGTTCGACCATTGGCATCAAAAAGAGCAATAGCATCAGCATCTCTTAGTTCAAAATTCAAATGTAAAATTCCGCGGGTTGGTTTATTATCGGCCCAAAACAAAACGTAATTTCTTGCCGGAATTTTTGTTGCTGCGTCGCCGGTAGGAATCCAGTATTTTGTTGGGTTGAGCATGTCATCAGTAAGATAACATCCGCCAATTTCAACTGAATTATAACTTGTGTTGAATATTTCTATCCATGAACTGTGTTCTCCAAAATCATCCACATTTAATGAATCATTTATTACAAGAATCTCACTGAATCTAAGATCAGAAGCATTCTGACCCACAGATTTTCCCGGAATAAATGAAACAGTAAAAGTGAATATTGTAATTGTAAGTATTTGAAATATTTTGTTTTTCATTGCCGCCAATTATAATGGAATATTTGTATGTTTTTTTGCAGGCATAAAGTCTTTTTTTGTGGCTAAGGTCTGCAATGCCCTGATGATGCGGAAACGGGTATTTCGCGGTTCAATTACATCGTCGATAAAGCCATATTGAGCAGCTACATAAGGATTTGCAAATTTATCTTTGTACTCTTCCTCTGCTTCTTTTGTATATTTTGCCCTGTCTTCCGGATCTTCGTGTTTTTTCAATTCTTTGCTGTACAGAACTTCAATGGCTCCTTTTGCGCCCATAACCGCAATTTCTCCGGTTGGCCATGAGTAATTAAAATCGCCGCGAAGGTGTTTCGAACTCATAACACAGTAAGCGCCACCATACGATTTGCGAAGTATAATGGTAACTTTAGGAACTGTCGCTTCGCCATAAGCAAACAACAATTTTGCACCGTGCATAATGATACCGCCATACTCCTGCGCTGTACCCGGTAAAAATCCGGGAACATCAACAAGTGTAACAATTGGGATATTAAAAGCATCACAAAACCGAACAAAACGTGCAGCTTTTCTTGAAGCATTTATATCGAGAACACCGGCCAGATAATTGGGCTGGTTGGCAACAATACCTGTTGAAATACCATTAAACCTTGCAAACCCAACAACAATGTTTTGTGCATAATTACGGTGCACTTCAAGGAATTCTCCATAATCAACAACGGAATGGATAACGTCTTTTACATCGTAAGGTTTATTAGGGTTGTCAGGAATAATTTCATTTAATAAATCATCAAGCCTGTCAATCGGATCATCGCAAGGAGCAAGTGGGGCATCTTCAAGATTATTTTGCGGAAGGTAACTTAATAGTTTTCGGAGGATCAAAATACCTTCTTCTTCATTTTCGGCAATAAAATGGGAAACCCCTGATTTAGAACCGTGTACCCTTGCACCGCCCAGTTGCTCATCGGTTACATCTTCGCCCGTAACTGTTTTTACAACCTTCGGTCCGGTTAAGAACATGTATGAGTTCTGTTCTGTCATCATGATAAAATCGGTAAGGGCAGGGGAGTACACTGCACCACCGGCACATGGACCGAAAATGGCCGAAAGTTGCGGAATTACACCTGACGCCTGTATGTTGCGCTCAAAAATTTCGGCGTAACCTGCCAAAGCAGTAACCCCTTCCTGGATGCGAGCGCCACCCGAGTCGTTGATCCCGATAACAGGGGCGCCAACCTTCATGGCCTGATCCATTACTTTGCAGATTTTAGCTGCGAATGTTTCAGAAAGCGAACCTCCCAAAACAGTGAAATCCTGCGAAAAGACATATACCACACGACCATCAATAGTGCCATGGCCTGTAATTACCCCATCGCCAAGACTTTTGTTTTTTTCGAGGCCGAAATTTGTGCAACGGTGTTTTACAAACATGTCAAACTCTTCAAAACTACCCTCGTCAAGCAGCATTTCTACGCGCTCCCGGGCAGTGAATTTTCCTTTTCCGTGTTGTGTTTCAATGCGTTTAATTCCGCCGCCAAGTTTTGCTTCGGCGCGCAATTCAATCAATTTCTTTATTTTGTCACTGGTACTCATAGTAAATCGGTTATATTGTATTAAAAGTTATTCTTTTCCGCAGATTTCGGTTAAAACACTCAAAGTAGATTTTGGATGAAGAAATCCAATTTGCATTCCTTCAGCACCTTTTCTTGATGTTTTGTCGATTAACTGAACTCCTTTTTCATTCAATTCAGTTAAGGCATCGTTAACTTTGTCAACTGCAAAAGCCAGATGGTGTACGCCCGGTCCTTTTTTCTCAATGAATTTGCCGATTGGTCCTTCCGGATCGGTAGATTCGAGCAATTCAATTTTAGTTTGACCAACCATAAAAAAAGCAGTTTTTACTTTTTGATCGGCTACTTCTTCAACGGCATAACATTTTAGTCCCAAAGTGTTTTCATAAAATGGAATCGCTTCTTCCAGACTTTTAACTGCAATCCCGATGTGTTCAATATGTGATATGTTCATGGTATAAAAATTTAAAATAGTTCTAATTAAATTTGATGTTTCTAAACATGTTTTTGTTATTTAGAACCGATATAAGATTCTAAATATCAGAATTTTATAAAACTCAAAGTTACACAACTCATTATTTCATTCGTTGGAAATCGAAAAACAATGGGTTTTTGAGTAAGAATTTCAGAAATAGTTAATATTGGGATTTTGGAGGTTGTTACAGATGGGTTCTGATTAAAAAGAACGTTGTAAAAATTGTTCAATCTGAATTTCGAAAACGAGAAATTTCAGATTTGAAAATGGTTGAAATAAAAAAGTGAAATGTAACTTCAAATAAATATCAAAATTCCGTTTCCTCAATTATTTGTTGGTAATCCTGGTTTCAAAATTTGATATTTATTTGATTTAATCTTACTGTTATTAGCCCTTCACTCTTAGCTCTTTGCCCTTTGCCCTTTGCCTTCGCCTCTGCCTTTTCCACTTCCCCTTTCCTACTCCGCGTCCCAAACAAAATGGAAGTGCGGTCCAAAACGTTCAAAAGCTGCTTTGTCAAGGTTTTCCTGATGGTCAGGATGCGAAATTGAAATAATCAATTTTGCCCTGTCCTGCAAAGTGCGGCCATAAAGGTTTACAGCGCCATACTCAGTAACCAGCCAGTGGATATTTGCCCTTGTGCTTACAACACCGGCACCCGGAGTTAAAATAGGAGCAATTTTGCTAATCCCTTTATTTGTAATTGATGGTATTGCAATGATTGGTTTTCCGCCCTCGCTGAGAGAAGCCCCCCTTAAAAAGTCGATTTGTCCGCCAACACCTGAATAGTGGGTGGTACCGATTGAATCAGCACAAACCTGACCCGTGATATCAATCTGTAATGCCGAGTTGATAGCAGTTACTTTAGGGTTTTGAGCTATGATAGACACCCTGTTTGTATAGGCAACATCAAGCATTGCCACTCCCGGGTTATTATCAATAAAATCGTACAGGTTTTTTGAACCCATAAGGAAAGTTGCAACCATTTTCCCTTTATCGATGGATTTGTTTTTGCCGTTTACAACGCCTTTGTCAACCAATGGTAAAATACCGTCGGCAAACATTTCAGAATGAACTCCAAGATCTTTGTGATTCCCCAGCATCGATAAAACTGCGTTTGGAATAGCGCCGATTCCCATTTGCAAAGTAGCGCCATCGTCAACCAATTCGGCAACAAAACGGCCAATTTTACGGTCCATATCCGAAATTTCGCCCATTTCTTTTGCAATCAGCGGGCTGTCATCTTCTACAAATAAATCAATGTCGTTGATATGGAAAATGGCATCTCCAAAAGCACGCGGTACGTTGGGGTTTACAATTGCAATTACTGTATCCGCTTTTTCAACGGCTGCCAGTGTGGCATCAACCGAAGTGCCAAGCGAGACATAGCCAAATTTATCGGGAACCGAAACCTGTATCATTGCAACATTAACTTTCAAAACACCTTCACGAATCAACCGTTGTGTTTCCTGAAGGAAAACGGGAATATAATCAGCATAACCCATTTGTGTCTGTTTTCTGACGTTGTGCCCAACAAAAAACGATTCCAATTGAAAGATGCCTTCAAACTCCATATCTGCATAAGGAGCAGGTCCTTCGGTATGGATGTGTTGGATACGCACATTTCTGAATTCCTTGTTGCGCCCCCTTTCGCACAAGGCTTGAATTAACGGGTGAGGTGTTGCAGCAACACTGTGCAAATGAATGCGGTCATTTGATTTTACTACTTTAACTGCTTCTTTGGCAGTAATAAATTTGATGTTTTTCATGTCTTTCGGATAAAAAATCTGGTTGAATAATTAAGGGTGTAAATATAGAAAAAACATTCCGCCCTTGAACTTTCGACTATTATAAAGCCATGTTCAAAAGCTTTTGTAAACTATTTGTTAATTGAGGGAAAACATTAGAAATGTCATAGTTAATTTGGGATTGTTTGGAGGTTCTATGTTAGTTATGGCATGCTGATAAAGACAAGCGATTTTTCAGACAAGAGAGATGTATAAATACATTTTTTGGGTTTTTGTAAAATAAAAATCCAACAGAAAGCATATAAATGAAATTACGTATAGGTAATATTACTTATAATTTCTAATTTAGCCTTCTTGAACCTATTTTAAACCACATTATTGAACATATGAAAAACGTGAATGTATGAAAACTTCCCCAATCAAAATTCTATTGCTTGAATCTCAGGGGAATAGCAACAATTTACTTCTTCAGGTGCTTAATGAAAACGAATATCAAACCGAATCGTTGAGCGATATTAAAATTGCTATTGATAAAATTTCAAATCAAGCAGTTGATTTGGTCATTTGTGATAATAATGTTGGCGAATACAATGGTTTTGCTGTGTTTAAAATACTGATGAAATATTTGAGGAATTATGGCATCCCGTTTTTTTTGGTTTTAGACAGCTTTGAAAAAGAGGATATGCTTATTGGGCTGGAAATGGGAATTGATAATTTTATAGTTTACCCCATCAATAAAGATTCGATATGTTATAAGATTGAAAACCAACTAAGTAAAAAAGTAGATTTAAACATTTTTGAAACAGATAGTTTTAAAGACTATTTTTATTCCTCATTAATTGCAATGTTTTTTATTGAAAACAATAAAATTACCCTGGTAAATCAGGCATTTCACAAACTCTGCAATGGTTGTACCGATGAAATTTTAGAAAATCCGATATACAATGCTTTCAATATTGCGGAAAACAGACAAAATGAGTTGAATTACCGCCGGTTTCAAAATGGTATTACCGACATTTGTAAATTGAAGGAAGTACAAAGTTTAAAAAATAAGAGTTTAAAATTCGATGTTAGTTTTTACCGCGGCAAAAAGTATGGAACAACACATGTTTTCGCCGAAATTATTGAAAATAAAAATGGTAAAGAAACAAATCAAATAAACGAAGAAAAAAAATCAAATGTTGGTTTAACCGAACCAGATTATTCTGAAAAAATAAAACTTACACATCGTGAACAACAGGTGTTTGGTTTGTCAGCCAATGGGTTGCCCATAAAAATAATTGCCAATGAATTAGGTTTGTCCGAAAGAACAGTGGAAAAACACAGGGCAAACATTATGGCAAAGGCAAATGCCAAAAACATGATTGAAGCAATTATCCATATCCAAAAAAGTAACAACAAAACTGAGTTT
>JBBQPP010000019.1:0-19032 GCA_038217255.1 Bacteroidales bacterium
TGAGTAAAAGGGAAAATGAAGTGGTGCTTTTGGAAAAAGATTACAATAGAAAATATGATGGCTTCGATCCGAACTCGCCTGAAGCAAATATTATTTTTTCACTTTATCAGAATGCATACCTCGACCAGAGTTTAAAACTCGCTTCTCTTGTTCAGAATGAAGTATCGAGGCAGGGCAGAGAAGATCGTGGGATTAAACAGGCCGGGTTTCTTGTACTTTTCAAGACGTATATGCCCAGTGTCCTGATTGAAACCGGGTTTCTTACCAATGCTGATGAAGCAAAATTTCTAACAAGCGACAAAGGACAGGATGTAATGGCAAATTCGATATTCAAAGCATTTAAGAATTACAAATCCTCTGTTGAGACTGATGAAACGGGTATTGTTCCGGAAAAGAAATTACCAAAGGCAGAAGCCGACAGTGAAGTAGAGGTAAAATCGCCGGCTGTAGCAACACCTGCAAAGAAATCAGAAAAGGATACGGCAACTGAAGCTGATAAAACCGGAATGAATGCAACGCCGGTAAAGAAGGCAGTTGAAAATAAATCAACGGATAAATCAGGTCAACCTGTTGAGTCAACGGTTCCTAAATCTGCAATCCGTGAGGAACCACGATATACCGGAAAGCTGAAAACTGCTACCGACAAGAATGAAAAAACTCCTGCATATGAATTCGCTGTTCAGGTAATTTCTTCTCCTGTAAAACTGAGCCCTACTGATAAGAAGTTCAAAGGATTAAATGACCTGGTGGAGGAAGTGGACAATAATCTCTTTAAATACACCACACAACATGTATCATCACTGGATGGTGTAGTTGACCTGCAGAAAAAAATGAGAGATTCCGGTTTTGCAGATGCATTTGTGGTGGCATATAAACTGGGCAAGCGAATACCGCTGAAACAGGCAAAGGATGAAATGAAGGGCGCACAATAATTTCCTTTGTACATTCGTGGCAAAATTGAAGGACTATAATCTATGATGATAAAGAAGGAAGCAAGAATTGGAATCATTGTATTCGCAGCGATAGCACTCTCTTACTGGGGTCTTAATTACCTGAAAGGTCAGGATATTTTTACATCGCAGAAAGCTGTTTATGCTGTTTACCCGCGTGTAGATGGTTTGCTTCCTTCGAATGTAGTTCAGGTGAACGGATATAAAATTGGTTTTGTAAGAACCATCAGTCTCATGCCGGATCATTCAGGTCGTCTGGTAATTTCAATGCATATTAAAAGTGGATTGAAAATTCCGAGAAACTCCAGGGCGGAAATTTTCAGTACTGATTTTTTAGGAACGAAAGCAGTGCAGCTACTTTTTGGCGACAGCGAAGAGGATATTCAGGATGGTGATACATTGATTTCCGGTATACAGACAAGCCTTACCGATGCTGTTGGAGCTCAGGTTGCGCCGATAAAGGAGAAAGCCGAAAACCTGCTCGCATCGCTCGATTCAGTGGCGGCAGTATTCAGAGAAGTGTTTAACCAGGAAACAAAATTAAATCTGAAGAAATCTTTTGAAAGCATTTCTGCTGCTTTGAATTCCATTGACAACATTGCAACAACTGTTGATACCATGCTGGGTAAGAAAAACGGAAGGATAAAATTGTTGCTTGAAAATCTGGAATCAATTACAAGTAATATTAAAGACCACAATCAGCAAATCGGAGAAGTGATTGATAATTTTTCAGGTATCAGTGATACGCTGCGCAAAGCCAATTTATCACAGACAATACTGAATCTCAGAAATACACTGGATAAAACCGCTTCAATATTTGATAAAGTAAACAAAGGTGACGGCACCTTAGGCATGCTTGTGAATGATGATAGTTTATATGTAAACCTGAACAATACTGCGCATAGTCTGGACGCGCTTCTCAAGGACCTGAATGCAAATCCGAAAAAGTATGTGCATTTCTCTTTGTTCGGAGGAGGGAAGAAGTAGGAAGTAGGAAGAAGAAGAAGAAGAAGAAGAAAGAAGGGGAGAAAGGGAGAAAGGGAGAAAGGGAGAAAGGGAGATGGGTTCAATTGATGAGCTTAATCAAACTGTTATCCACTCAACTAATCAACCACCCAACTAACCACCCAATCACCTAATCACCTAATCAATCAACCAATCAACCATCATCCCTTCGTGATCGCGCAAATAATTTTCATACTCCTTTTTTCTGCAGCTGTTTATTTTTTTGCGGTAAACATCATACGCATCAGGCGGAATATTAATCTCGGTAAGCCGCTTGACAGAACTGATCGTCCGAAGGAGCGGTGGATGACGATGATTCGTGTGGCGCTCGGACAAAGTAAAATGATGGCGCGGCCTGTGGCAGGTATCATGCACATTTTTATTTACGCCGGATTTGTCATCATCAATATTGAAGTGCTGGAAATTATCATTGACGGCATCGCCGGAACCCACCGTGTTTTTTCATTCCTTGGTTCATTTTATAATTTCCTGATTGGCAGTTTTGAAATCCTTGCCGTGCTTACACTCCTTGCATGTGTTGTTTTTCTGATCCGGAGAAATGTATTGAAGATTAAAAGATTCCGGATGCGGGAGATGACATCTTTTCCCAGGACAGATGCCAATGCCATTCTCATCACAGAAATACTTTTGATGACGGCGTTCCTGACGATGAATGCAACAGATTCTGTTTTGCAGTCGAGAAGCTTCGGACATTACAGCACTGCAGGTGCTTTTCCCATAAGTGGAATTTATGCAATGCTTTTTACCTCTCTTTCTTCAGAATCACTTATGATGATCGAAAGAATCTGCTGGTGGTTTCATATCATTGGTATACTGGCTTTTCTGAATTACCTTCCATATTCAAAACACTTTCATATTCTGCTTGCGTTTCCGAATACGTATTATTCTAATTTAGAGAAGAAGGGAAAATTTACCAATATGGATTCTGTTACGCAGGAAGTGAAACTGATGCTTGATCCGGCTGCAGTTCCTCCTGAGGGTTATCAGTCGCCAACAGGTTTCGGGGCAAAAGACGTTCAGGATCTCACCTGGAAAAACTTAATGGATGCCTATTCATGTACTGAGTGCGGAAGGTGTTCCAGTGTTTGTCCTGCCAACCAGACCGGCAAATTATTATCGCCACGGAAAATCATGATGGATACGCGGGACAGGTTGGAGGAAGTAGGGAAGAATATTGACAAGAATAAAAAGCAGCAAGCAGCGACTGCAGTAGGCAGTCAGAATATTGATGACGGAAAAAATTTGTTTAACTACATAACAGAAGAGGAGTTGCTTGCATGCACCAGTTGCAATGCATGTACGGAAGCTTGTCCTGTGAATATTGATCCGTTGAATATCATCACCGAAATGCGCAGGTATTTGGTAATGGAACAAAGCAGGATGCCTGCTGAGTGGCAGATGATGATGAATAAGATTGAAACAAATGGCGCACCATGGCAGTTTGCGCAGAGCGATCGGTTTAACTGGGCTGAAAAAAGTTAGGTAAAATGAATTTCAAAATAGAAACATGCGCAGATTATTTAGCCAGAGGCGAATCTCCCGAAATCCTTTTCTGGGTAGGCTGCGCCGGAAGCTTTGACGAGCGCGCACAGAAGATCACCAAAGCCGTTGCAAAAATTCTGCATCACTGTAATGTGAAGTTTGCCGTTCTCGGAACAGAAGAAAGTTGTACCGGTGATCCTGCAAAGCGTGCCGGCAATGAGTTCTTATTTCAGATGCAGGCCATGATGAATATACAGGTGCTCAATGGCTATGGCGTAAAGAAAATCGTAACCGCATGTCCGCATTGCTTTAATACGCTGAAGAATGAATACCCTGAACTGGGTGGCAACTATGAAGTGATTCATCACTCGCAGCTATTGCAACAGCTGATCGGCGATGGAAAATTAAAAGTGAGTGGCGGAGCCTTTGCGGGAAAGCGTATTGTCTTTCATGACCCGTGTTATTTAGGAAGAGGCAACAACGTGTACGAAGCACCGCGCGACGTCATTCAAAAGCTGGATGCTGAGCTCCACGAAATGAAACGTTCTCGTGCAAATGGATTCTGCTGCGGCGCCGGGGGCGGACAAATGTTCAAAGAACCGGAGCACGGAAATAAAGACGTCAATATCGAACGCACAGAAGAAGCCCTTGCGCTTGCACCAAATGTAATTGCAGTCGGTTGCCCTTTTTGTATGACGATGATGACTGACGGAGTGAAAAATTTCAACAAAGAAGAAGAAGTAAAAGTGCTTGACATTGCTGAACTCATTGCGAATGCAAATGAGCTATAGTGGGTTCCATTACATCTTAAATATTACTCACGATAGCTATCGGGAGTACATTTCTTATTTCTCTCCCATATTGTAAAGCATAAACGACATCACATCCGTCCACTCATCAATCTGTTTTGATATCGGTTTGCTGGAGCCAAGTGCAGTTGCAGCGGCATGACCGGCGTTGATGTCAACCCTGATGAGCACAGGATTTTCTCCGCCCTGGTATTTTTCCTGCAGTGTTGCCAGAAACTTAAATGAATGCGCAGGAACAACCCTGTCGTCGTGATCACCGGTTGTAATAAGCGTTGCAGGATAATTTACTCCTTCTTTGATATTGTGCAGCGGTGAATATTTATAGAGGTAGTCAAAACCTTCTTGAGTTTCACTTGAACCGTAATCACCTTTCCATGCCCAGCCAATGGTGAACTTGTGGTAACGAAGCATGTCGAGCACGCCTACATTCGGCAATGCGACTTTGAATAAATCAGGACGTTGCGTCATCACTGCGCCGACAAGCAGTCCTCCGTTGGAGCGCCCGCCAATAGCAAGCTTTGCCGGGGAAGTATATTTCTTGTCTATTAAATACTCAGCAGCAGCAATAAAATCATCAAACACATTTTGTTTTTTTGCTTTGGTGCCTGCTTCATGCCACTTCTCGCCGTATTCTCCGCCACCACGCAGACTCGGCATTGCAAATACACCACCGCGTTCCAATAATATAAGACGTTCCAGTCGGAAGTCAGGCGTCTTGCTGATGTTGAAACCACCGTATCCAAACAAGAGGGTAGGGTTGGTGCCGTCGAGCTTTATATCCTTTCTGTGGACGAGGAACATGGGAATTTTTGTTCCGTCCTTGCTCGTGTAAAAAACCTGTTCCGTGGTATATTCATCAACTTTGAACTTAATCTCCGACTGAAAATAAACTTCACTCTCTCTCATTCGGAAATTGTACTGATAAATAACAGGAGGAGAGGTGAACGTAGTAAGCGAGTAAAATAAATTCTGGTCTTTATTGTCGCCGCTCAGCTGATCAACGGTACCAATGCCCTCAATCTTAATGTCGCTGATAAATGCGCCGCGCCTGCTATAGATTTTTAACCGGCTGGAAGCATTTTCCATGAAGTTGCACACAAAATTATAGCTTGCTGAAATCACAGTCTGCATCACATGGGGTCCTTCGGGGATAATTACCCTTGGCGGAGCAGTGGGATTGTTGACGTCAATGGCGATGAGTTTGTAATTGGACGCGTCTTTATCGGTTTTGATATAAAAGATATTGCTGTCATTATCCACTACATTGTATTCATTCTTAAAATCGCTGATGATAGTAATCCATTTTCCATCGCCTTTTTTCAGATCCTGAACCATAAGATTGTTTCCACTTGTACCCTCTGAACCTGTGAGAATGAGGTAGCGTTCATCATCTGTTACGGTTGCACCAAAATTTCGCTGCGGATGATCCTTATCCTTATAGATCATTATGTCATACTTCTGTTCATTGCCTACCTGGTGGTAATATACTTTATGAAACTGATTTGATCCTTTAAGCACGCTGCTTGAATCAGGCGCATCATATCGTGAATAATAGAATCCTTTTCCCTTCCATGAAATCCCCGAGAACTTCACCCATTGCAATTTATCATGCCATTGTTTTCCGTTGTCAATATTCATCACGTATATCTCGCTCCAGTCGCTGCCTGCGCGGGAGATGGAATAGGCCAGGTTCTTTCCGTCATGGGCAACGGCAACATTATCAAGGTTAACAGTACCATCATCACTCAGTTTATTCGGGTCAAGAAAAGGAACAGGTTGACCTTTCATATCCCGCATGATATTCAGCACATACTGATTCTGAAGTCCGTCGTTCATGTGTACGAAATAATTGTTGCCGCCTTTAAAAGGCACTGACGACTTCGGATAATTCCAAAGTTCTGTAAGCCGGTTTTTTATTTCTCCGCGAAATGGAATATGCGAAAGATAATTCTCCGTAATTTCATTTTCTGTTTTCACCCATGCAGCCGTTTCTTCACTTCTGTCATCTTCCAGCCAGCGATAAGGATCAGGGACTTTCGTTCCGAAGTAAGTATCAACGGAATCCGTTTTTCTTGTGGGTGGATATTTCAGTTGGGCTGATGCGCAAAATGAAAAGAGGAGGGTGAGTGCAAGGAGAATATTTTTCTTCATAAGTTTTGTTGAGGGGTTAAAAATAGAGAAAGAATCCGAAACGGGCCGTATGCTGATTTTAATGAGTTTGAAATAGCACATTACCATTGAAGGCGAATGGTGAGTCACTGAAATAAAATAGGAGGGAAGCATTGTCACTCATAAAATCTTCCTGTTATATTTGCGGGTAAGAGGATATGAGGGAGTAGGGTGGAGGGGAGTCGCTCATATAAGATGTTAGCTGCAAGGCTTTGACGAAAAACAACCACATATCTAACAGACAAAAACGATAAATAATAAAATGCCAACTTCAAGTATCCTGACATTCTTTGCAACAGTAATATTCATCGTTTTGTTGGGACTTTTTATTTATTTGACTTTTTACAACAGGCGGACAAAGACAACCACTTATAGATTTATTGAACAAGCGAACAAATTAAAACCTATCGTTTTTCAAAACATAAAAATACGTTATTGGACGACAAGCGGACTAAAGACATATGTTTATCCAAACAACATTTGCGACCTTTATTTATTTGACAACTGTTTAGCACTTATTCGCAAGCAGAATTTTATTTTTAAAGTGTTGTTTAGACCAATTTTGCTAACCTCTGACACTACGACAACAAAAAAGTTATTCGACTACCTTGACACATATAAGCCAGACAATATAATTTTTAAGCAAATCGTAAAAGGAGAAGTAGATATTAAACTGACCGACCTTGAATATAAACACTTTAAAATCGACATGACAATTAAGGGACTTACAAACGCACAACTTGGACAACTTGAAAAAATTAAAAATTGGTGCTAAAAATTAAAACAACAAGACTTCGGACAGACATTAGCCCAGCAGCAATTGTTCTTGGACAATTCAATCCCGACAGAACAATGCAAGACAAACTTTTAGTTCTATTAATAATAATTCTCTTCGGACTATTTTTAAGCTTCCTATTTGCATTATCTTTCAAACAAAAAAAATTAAGTAGCAACTCATAACTTCAGAACAATGAATGTAAAGACAAGAACACAACTATAAACGATGCAACGATTTTTAAAAATAGTTTACTGGACTTCAATTCTCATTCCTTGCTTTTGGGTATTGACGACAATTTTAGGAAACCTCGTTCCGCTTGAGTTCTCAAACAATAACAGTGAGTTTATTTATGACAGTATTCGTTTCTACGGAATTCCAATTGCCATCATGCTTACTTTGACAGGAACGATAAAAAGCAAAGACACATCGGGTTCAATTGCAACTAAAATATTTTTGACAATTTGCGTTTCTGCTTTTTCAATTTTCATTATGTTTATGACATTGTTTGCTGGTATGTGCGACTGGACAACTGACAAAATATTTTTTGAGAACAAACAAAACTCTTCAATCAAAATTGTTCAGCGTAGTTTCGGTTGCGGTGCAACAGACAGTTCGCCTGCAACTCTCAAAGTTTTTAAGGTTAGAGAAATTACACCATATCTAATTTGGGTAACAAGTATTGACACCAATAAAATTAATAAAGACGAATGGAAAAGAATTGAAAACATCGAACAATGACATTGCTTCAACAGACATTTACACAGCGATACAATAACGAGCTTGTAACCAACAGTCGTGCGTACTTAGGGCTTGACGGCTTCGTGGGAACAGTGCCACATGCAGCTAACAGCAGCTACAAAAAATTGGCGGTTCAGTGGTTAAATGAAGCTTTGTACTTCGTATCAAGTTTTGTTGTGGCAGACAGTTTAGTGCTTCGAAATCGCCAACTTCTTGTAGCTGCAAAACGTTACCTGCAATGCTGAAAAGTCCATGCTAACATCAAACTGACCGTCTTTGAATGAACAGAAATATTAAAATCAAAAGCCCGTCCGAACAGTTCTGCTAAACTCCAACACCCTCCCCATGAAGTTTTATTTTTTTTGCCTCCCCGCATTTTTTATTTTTTAATTTATTGCCACCACACATTGCACACAATTGCAAACCGCGCAAAAGCCAACCGCACTACCAAAGTTTGCAATAGAGAGCAATCTCCAAACGCACAAATACAAATATTACCTTTGTTGATATACCCTAACACTCAAAAACCGTTATCAGTAATTTGAAATGAAAGTTATTCCAATAAGAAATATTAAAACGCCACAAAACGAGCCGGTTTTTTCTGAAAACTTTAGCGTTCGTGAAATTAAAGATTTACTTGCTGGCAATGACATGTTTCAAGAACTTCATAGGCATGATTTCTTTTTCATTCTTGCTTTGAAAAAAGGAATAGGAAGTCACGAAATAGACTTTACATCGTACGAAGTTTCTGACAATTCTGTTTTTCTTATGCGACCCGGACAGGTGCATCAACTTACGCTGAAAACAGGAAGTACTGGATACCTGATGCAATTTAAAACTGATTTCTATCATCCCGTCGACACGGTATCAAATCAGCTATTACGCAAGGCAAGCAATAAGAACTTTTGTCAACTTGATGCGAATAGTTTAAAGAAATTGTTTTCTATATTGACTTATATTTATCAGGAGAACACAGATAAAAAAGAAGGTTATGAGGAAGTTATAAAAGCGAATCTTGGTATTTTCTTTATCGAACTTGTTCGGCATCGGCAGAATAGCGATACCGCCTCAAATAATGTCAACTCCTATACGCAAGAACAGCTTGAGAAATTTTTAGAACTTTTGGAGACACATATTTCTTCCCATAAGCAAGTAACTGAATATGCTGACAAGATGAATCTTACACCTTATCAGCTTAATGCAATAACAAAGGCGACACTAAATAAAACTTGTTCAGACCTAATTAATGAATATATTATTTTGGAATCTAAAAGATACCTTCTTGCAACATCAAATCAAGTAAACCAAATAGCATACTATTTAGGTTTCGAGGATGTTTCCTACTTTATAAGGTTCTTTAAAAAGCATTCCGGCTTTTCGCCAGAGGTTTTTCGTCACAATTTCAAATAAGTCCTTTTCAACTACATTTTTGTCCTATCCTGCTGGCTACAGCCGGAAGTACTTTTGTGCCCATCAGATAATTTTAAGAAATAATTTGTATGAACACAAAAATGAAATTAATCTCATCACTAAAAATTGCGATTGTAATCTACCCATCAATCACATTGTTTCTTTATCTGTTTGGAGCAGACTTATCTGTTTTACCATTATATCAAAGAACATTATTGCTCACCGTTTTATTAGTTCCATGGATGGTATTTGCCGGATTGCCATTTCTTAATTTAATGATTAGTTTATTTTCCTCAAAAAATAACAATGAATAAATCAATGATAAATACAAAACATTTCGATGTAATTCTAATTGGAGGAAGTTATTCGGGACTTGCAGCAGGCATGGCATTGGGCAGAGCGCTGAGAAAAGTTCTGATTATTGATAACGGCCAACCTTGTAATGAACAAACTCCTCTTTCACATAACTTCATAACACAAGACGGTAGAGCACCGAAAGAAATTTCAGCACTTGCAAAGCAACAAGTTGAAAGGTATGACACAGTAAAATTTTTAAATGGTATGGCAACAAACGGAACTAAAACTGAAAATGGTTTTGCGATTCAGATGGCAACGGGTGAAAAGTTCACTGCAAAAAAAATAATATTCGCAACTGGCATCAGAGATATAATGCCCAACATTAACGGATATGCTGAATGTTGGGGCATCTCTGTTCTTCATTGCCCTTATTGCCACGGATATGAAATAAGAAATGAACGAACGGGAGTTTTAGGTAACGGAGAATATGTTTTTGAGTTCTCCATTCTTATTTCAAATTGGACAAAAGACCTTACTCTCTTTACGAACGGAAAATCTTCTTTGACAGTAGAGCAAACTTCAAAACTTAGAAAGCACAATATAGAAATTGTAGAAACTGAAATTGAAAAGTTGGAACATACAAATGGACATCTTCAAAAAATCATTTTCAAAGACGGTACAACAACCCCCATCAAAGCATTATACGCTCGCAGTCCATTTGAACAGCATAGTAACATACCGGAATCCTTGGGATGTGAAATAACTGTTGACGGGTATATTAAAGTAGATACTTTTCAAAAGACAACGGTTCATGGTGTTTTTGCTTGTGGTGATAATACTTCACGAATGCGAACAGTTGCAAATGCCGTTGGAACTTGTACTACAACTGGAATGATGGTAAACAAGGAAATCATTCTTGAAGAATTTTAAAACGTAACCAGAAACAATTAAAATAAATTAACATAAATAAATAATAATTAAAAAATGAAAAATATGAAAATTATCATCGTAGGTGCAACAGGCACTATGGGAAAACACTTAACAAGCGCATTTGAAAAAGACCATGAAATAATTAGAGTGTCCGGCAAAGGCGGAGACATTCAGGCAGATATTACTTCAACTGAATCAATAGAAAATCTATTCAAGCAAGTAGGCGCATTTGATGCTTTGATTTCTACCGCAGGTCCGACTTATGTAGGTCCTTGGAAAAACCTTAACAATAAGGAATTTAGAAAAGGTGTAGATGGCAAAATGATGGGACAAATAAACTTGGTTCTTATCGGGCAACATTACATTAATCCCAAAGGTTCATTTACTTTAATCACAGGAGCGTTAACGCATGAACCGCAATTGAACTTTGCCAATGCATCGGCAGCCAATGGAGCAGTTGAAGGTTTCGTTCGTGCCGCAGCGATTGAATTGCAAAATGGTATTCGTATTAATGCGGTAAGTCCAACTGTTATTGAAAATTCCCCACACTATTTTCCATTTTTCCCCGGAGATATTCCGGTAACAATGAAAGAACTGGAATTCGGTTTTCGTAAAAGTGTTTTCGGTGCAAGCACAGGACAAATAATAAAACCACACTAATTTCTATTACGAAAATTAGGCCACCAATTGAGAAAGATCCAGTTGCAAAACCAGCTTTTAAGTAGCACATTAGTTAAAATAATTTGTTTATGTTTAGAAAAAATTAGGAAGCTACTAAAGATGACAGAACAAGACAGTATTGATGAAATATTTTTCAAATTTCTAATGGAATATAAATTTGATGAAGGGGATTTGGAGTACGCTTTAGTTGAGAAACATAAAACTGCATTGGAAACCTTATCAAGTATTGGCAGCTCTGGATATAGCGTCTTTGATTTGTGCAAACGCCAGGTTTTATTTTATTCTTCAAACTTCGGTCATGTATTAGGTTATTCACAACCCGATTATAAAATGACAGGACAACAGTTCTATGCTGACAAAATTCATCCTGATGATAAATTAAAATTAAGCTTACAAGGCATTTCCACATTAAAAATATTCAATTCTTTGTCAAGTGAAGAAAAACTATGTCATAAGGAAATCAAAGAATTTAGAATGTTAAATTCAAGTAATAAATATGTACGGCTCATAGAGCAATATCAAATAATAGAATTGGATAAGAAGGGACAAATTTGGCTGTTAATGGGCATTATTGATGTTTCTCCCAATCAGGAGGAATATAGTGGGATTAGAACGCAGTTAATAAATTTTAAAACAGGCAATATCATTCCTATGGATGCCCCCAAAAAGGCGCAGGTGGAATTGACAAAAAGAGAAATGGAAATTTTAAAGTTGGTAAAGGGTGGCCTTTTAAGTAAGGAGATATCAAATAAACTATCTATCAGCTTACATACTGTTAATACGCACCGCCAAAGATTTTTAGAAAAACTGGGAGCCAACAATTCAATTGAAGCAGTAATGTTCGCAACAGATTTCGGCCTTTTGAATTAGCACATATTATACTTTTGCTTTATCCATCTTTAAGCCCTGATGCACTTGTTCATCCAGGCGCATCACGCCCAGAAGCAAACTCGTCTATAGTTCTTTTTGAATCACGAGTCAAGATAGCTTTCAGAAACTTTTGTTTAGCAATGCTTGCAGCAAAATGTATACTTCGGTATTCGGAATACTGATAAATCAGTATTGTATTTGTATGTGGGTTGAATGACCTTTGTCATCGAATTAAAACCCCTAGGAAGGCGATGCTAGAAAAATATTTCTCCCCGTTAAATTATTAATTATCAGAACCATACAATGCACTCAACAGCATAATTTTGTGGTAATTAATAAAACTTAAAGGAGAAAGCATCTTGGGGTCTGACAAATACATTAACTCTAAAAAATTCATTAAATGAAGATAACTATCGAAAGTAAGAAACTCGCCTTTTGGTCACTCACAATTTTACTTAGTGGCTTTTTTGCTCTAAGTGGATATTTAGAAGTTACTAAAAATCCTGCAACATATCCCAAAACATTGAGCATGGGGTATCCTACTTATTTTATTTTACTCCTGGGCACAGCCAAACTAATTGGTTCCGTAGTTTTTTTAATTCCCATGTTTCGCAGGTTAAGAGAGTGGGTATTTGCTGCCTTTACATTTGACGTGATTTTTGCATTTGCCTCAGGATACTCGATAGAAAGCTATACCGATTGTATTAAAGCAACTTGTGTGTTTATGGTTTTAATGTTAACATACTTTATTTTATTAAATATTGAAAGAGAAAAACAGCAAAGTATGCCTTTGAATAAAGGAAATAAAAAAGCTGCAATCAATACTCTTCAGATATAATTTCATTCAAGTCCTATTCAACTACATTATTGTCCTATCAAGTTGGTAATTCCGGAAGATACTTTTGCACTATAATAATTAAAACTAAATAAAAATGATACGAAAAATTCTTATTTCCAGTCTTGTGTTCTTTACAACACAATTGTTTGCACAACCTACACAAACCATTCGTGGTACAGTGGTTGACATTGCATCAAACTCACCTGTTTTGTTTGCAAATGTAATTGTGCTAAACACAAATCCCCTTATCGGAACAACAACCGACATGTCGGGAAATTTCAAACTTGTCAATATTCCCATTGGTAGATATGATGTGAAGGTTTCGTTCATTGGTTACGAACCTTCTGTAATCCGTGAAGTTGAGGTTTCATCTGCCAAAGAAACTTTCCTCACAATTACAATAAAAGAAAATGCAATTAGTTTAGGCGAAGTTGTTGTAAAGCCACGTGTAAATAAGGAACAACCACTTAACTCAATGGCAACAGTGAGTGCAAGAATGTTAAGCGTTGAAGAAGCAAAACGCTATGCGGGTGGTTTTGACGACCCGGCCCGTTTAGCTTCTTCCTTTGCAGGTGTGGCAAGTAGTACAGGCGAAAATGGAATTGCAGTAAGAGGTAATGCACCAAAATTTGTGCAATGGAAAATGGAAGGAATAGAAATTCCAAACCCCAATCACTTTGGAGATTTAAAATCATTCGGTGGAGGAACATTTACTGCATTAAGCAGTCAGATGTTGGCAAACTCCGATTTTTTTACAGGAGCATTTCCTGCCGAATACAATAATGCTTTGTCGGGAGTTTTTGATTTGGCAATGAGAACAGGTAATAATCAAGAGCGTGAACATACATTTCAAGTTGGTATTGTGGGTATTGATGCCTCATCAGAAGGTCCATTTAAAAAAGGAGGTAGAGCATCCTATCTTTTTAATTACCGTTATTCAACGCTTGGTTTATTAGCACCATTATTACCTGAAAATGCCAGCAGCTTAAAATACCAAGACCTTTCGTTCAAGCTGAATTTTCCAACACAAAAAGCAGGAATATTCTCGGTATGGGGAATTGGTTTGGCAGACAGGGCAGGCGCAAAAGTCAAAACCGACAGTACGGATTGGAAGTATTTTGACGATAAGGAAGAGAATGAAATAAGACAATATATGGGAGCAGCGGGTATAAGCCACAAATATTTTTTCGAGGACAACACGTACATTAAAACAACTTTGGCAGCAACAACAAACAGTACAGATTGGAAAACTCAAAAATTGAATCCTGAATTATCCTTGCAACCCTACAGTAAGATTGACAATACAAACTGGAATTTTGTATTATCTTCTTTTGTAAACAAAAAATTTAGTGCAAAGCACACCAACAAAACGGGAGTATTGGTTACAGGTATGATGTATGACTTGCTCCTGAATAAATCACAAGCACTAAACGGTCCGCTAACGGAGGTTGTTAAGGAAAATGGATTCAGCACTTTGATTTCTGCTTATAGCAATTCGTCATTTAGCCTAACCAATAAGTTAGTGATGAATATTGGTATTAACAGCCAGATTTTTACTTTAAACCACCACTACACCATTGAACCACGTCTTGGCTTTCGTCAGCAAATCAGTAAAAATCAATCAATCGGTCTCGCATACGGATTGCATAGCCGCTTAGAATCATTAAATTATTATTTCAACAATTCACTTTCAGCCGGAGAAACAGCAGTAAACAAGAATCTTGATTTTACTAAAGCGCATCACTTTGTGTTGAGCTACGATTTGAATGTTACCGAATTAATTCATTTTAAAATCGAACCTTATTATCAGCAGTTATTTTCCGTACCAGTGATTGCAGATAGTTCCTACTCTTTCCTTAATCTTCAAAATGATATATTTTTTGCAGACAGGTTGCAAAACACCGGTGAGGGTAGAAATTACGGAGTTGACATAACTTTTGAAAAGTATATTTCTAAAGGTTACTATTATTTACTTACAGCATCGTTGTTTAATTCAGAATATAAAGGAGGGGATGATGTTTGGCGTAGCACAAGATTTAACAAGAACTATGTACTTAATTTTTTAGTTGGAAAAGAATGGCAAATAGGTAAAAGCAAACAAAACGTTTTTAGTTTGAATACTCGTTTTAGTTACCAGGGCGGAAATCGTTATTCACCTATAAACGAAGCAGCATCAGATTTAGTGAAAGATGTTGTCTATTTTGAAACAAACGCATATTCAATGCAGGCACAATCTTTTTTAAATGTGCATTTCACAGCCAGCTATAAAGTAAACAAGAAGCACAGTTCCAGTGAAATAGCATTAAAAATACTGAACGTTACAGGGCAGCCTGATTTTGATGGTCACCACTATAACCTGCAAAACAATAACGTTGACAAGAATTTATCATCTGTAATAATCCCTAATCTTAGTTACAAAATAGAATTCTAATTTGTGTTGCGCATGTAATCCTACTCTACTCATCAATTGAGTATTTATCAAATGGAAAATAGAACACTAAAGCAAAATATATTTGGGAGTTCAATTACAAAAATAATTCTTAGTTTACTAGTTGTTCTGGGAGTAGTTATTATTGGACAAGAAATTACAGGCAAACTACTCGAAGGGCTTGACAAAGATTATAGAAATCTTATCAAGGGGATAATTGTATCTATTCTTGCTATAAGTAGTTACTCCATTTATTTTAAGTTGTATGAAAAGCGGAGAATTACAGAGTTGTCAACAAAATATTTAGCAAGGATTATTATTTTAGGAACATCAATCGGAGTTGCATTGCAATGCTTAACAATTTTAGTTATTTATTTGTGCAATGGGTTTAGAGTAGTTTCAATCAATCCGGTTTCGTTTATCATAATTCCATTTACCGTTGCTTTTACCGTTGCAATTTTTGAAGAAATATTAATTCGCGGAATCCTCTTTAGAATAATGGAAGAAAAATTAGGAAGCTATCTTGCCTTAATTATTTCAGCAATAATTTTTGGGGCATTGCATTTTGTAAATCCAAATGGTTCTATAGTTTCGGCAAGTTGTGTTGCAGTTGAGGCGGGACTTTTATTGGGCGCAGCATATATTTACACAAGAAATTTATGGTTTCCAATTGCCATACATTTTGCCTGGAATTTTATTCAATCGGGAATATTTGGAGCGATAACATCCGGTAATGAAAAAACGAATAGTCTATTGACTACACAAATTACAGGTTCAAAAATTATTACGGGCGGAGATTTTGGTCCGGAAGGAACTATTCAAGCAACAATATTTTGTTTTGTTGCTACACTAATTCTTATGTATTTGAACAAAAAACAAAATAAATTAATTAAGCCCTATTGGACAAAATAAAAATTACAGACAACATTAAGAACTTTCATCCTTCAATTTATCACGAAGCAAATGAAATATCTAACAACAAATTATCTACTAACATTATTAAAAATAATAGCAATGGAAAGGGAAATTAAAACAGAAATAGCAATCAATGCAAGTCCAGATAAAGTTTGGGTTATTCTCAACGATTTTGTCAACTATCCGCAATGGAATCCCTTTATTAAATCAATAAAAGGTGAAGTGAAAGTTGGAATTAAAATTACAGTAAGAATAGAACCACCAAATGCAAAAGGTATGACATTTAAACCCAAAGTTCTTGCTTATGAAACTAATAAGGAACTACGCTGGATTGGACATTTATTATTTTCAGGACTGTTTGACGGTGAACATAAATTTGAACTAATTGACAATGGAAATGGAACAACTACATTTATACAAAGCGAAAAATTTAATGGTGTACTTGTTGGACTTCTCAATATAGAAAATACGAAAAATGGGTTTGAAGCAATGAATGAAAAATTAAAAGAATGGGTTGAACAAAAATGAACACAACCGTTCCAATGAGCTTTTACACAAAAGCATAAGCAATTTAGCCCCGCGAAAAATCAATCGCACAACCAAAGCTTTAAATAGAGTATGCTTTTGTCCCTCCCCAATAAATTAAAAAATAAAAAATCTCCCCCTCAAAAAAAAAATAGAATTTCGCAACCGCACATCGCTCGTGTGAACATCTAAGAAACAACCAGTGTGCGGACTTCGGAGGACACATCTTCGTGGCGAGAGCAGCACAGCAGGTAACAAAAAGATAAATTCAAATTTTTAAAAAGGGGTCCCGATAGCTATCAGGATTATCGGTAATCCAACATTGGTGGTTTCTAATTACATTTGTGGTTAAACAAACAGTGGTGCTTTCTATCCCTCTTTTTAAAAACTTCATTTATCCCTTATATGTTATGCGTATGATTATTCTAATAACTTAACCAAGATAAAATGCCAGATAATACAGAAGAAGAAAATTTAGATAATTCACCAAGCACTCAATCGGAAAATCCCGCGGACGAGATTATCCCCACTAAAAACAGCGAAACTATAAATCCAACACTAGAAACTGAAAATATGGAAGTACATCATCATGCACATCACGAGGGAAAGAAGAATTGGAAATCTTATTTCTGGGAATTTTTAATGCTGTTTCTCGCAGTTACGCTTGGCTTCTTTGTAGAAAATCAACGGGAGCATTACATAGAAAATCTCAGGGCAAAGGAGTTTTCAAAATCTTTGATAAAAGATTTGCAAAGTGATATAACTGCGATTCAAAGGAATGAAAAAACTGCAACCTGGTATATAGCACTTGCTGATAGCTTGATAAACCTGAGCCAAACACGGTTAGAAGGCCGTGCCTCAGCACAATTTTCTTTTTATACCCGGTTTATGTATTGGACTGGGTCTGTAGTATGGAACAGGGCTACGTTTGAACAAATTAAAAATTCGGGCAGTCTGCGGTATTTTAAGAATCACCATTTGCTAGAAAAGTTGATGAAATATGATGGGATAATAAACGATATTGAAATGGAAGCCTATAATCACCAGGTTCGTGGTAACTTGTTAGTGAATCATATCAATCAAATTATAGAACCGGCATATCATCGGGAATTGTCAAGATATTTTTTATTTTCATACGATACTATTACGAGGGAAACCATGGAGAACCTATACCCTGCCAATCCGGAATCGCTGGAAAATAAAAGGAATGAAATAAGAGCGTTGTTAAACATGGTTGTTGTTCAGCAAAGAAATTTGCGTAATCAAATTGAGGGTGATTGGCCGCAGGCTGAAGAAATGGCAAATGAACTGATAATCGATTTTAAGAAAGAATATCATCTTGAATAGTTGGTAAAAAACACGAACGCATAACAAGGGGTTTGCGATAGCGGGGTTTCCATGCTTCGCAGACAGATTTGTGCAAGGTGGCAGTTCAGTTCTTCAAATGAAGTTTACTGTTAAAACTCCCCGCCATCGGAAATCCTCGGAACGTGTGTGTCCGGAATCATCCCGATGAAACAAGGATGAATGCTTTACAGAAGATGGAAGACAGTATGTTATTCAGAAGACAGAGTGCGAAGTCCGAACGAACCGGATGGTCGGCTCTCTGACATAAGATGCTAACAGGCCTTCCAAAGACGACTGATAGGAGTAGTCTTTAAAACACCTTATGCTGCCGGAGGATGAAGATTCTACGGTGGTGAACGATAAGGAGACAAGAGCAAAGACTCTTGTAGTTAAGTGATGCGGAGTTGAAGAAAATAAAGATAACAAACCTTACGGTTTGCATAGAACAAGAGAGCAACATTTATTTGAAGGAGAAAAAATATTTGCTTTAAGAAAGTGTCCGAAAGAACCACGATTCACTTACACAGATTTTGACTGTTTTGTTTCAAGAGCATTTTTAGTAATTCAAACAGAAAGAATAAATCAGAAATATTTAACAGGTTTACTTAACTCAAAACTTGTTGCGTTTTGGTTACGCAAAAAAGGAAAGATGCAAGGCAACGCTTATCAATTAGACAAAGAACCTTTACTTGAAATTCCCATTTACAATCCGACAGACAGCGAAGCCAATAAAATTGCAGCATTGGTTGTGTCTTAGCCCCCTAAAAGACTGGACAAATTACTAATTAATAATTTGTACATAAATTTGGGAATCAAATGACAAAAACAAGACGAAAATT
>JBBQPP010000020.1:0-18786 GCA_038217255.1 Bacteroidales bacterium
TGCAATTCTTCCAAAAAATCAACTTCACATAAAGAAATGCAAGTTAGGGACAATAGTATGACATCTGTTGATTGGCCAGGTACTTATCAGGGAATTTTTCCTTGTGCAGATTGTGAAGGAATAAAAACACAGTTACTTTTAGATGAAGATTTAACTTACACACTAAAAACTCAATACCTCGAAAAGAGCGATTCAGTTTTCAGGGAAATTGGGAAATTTAACTGGAATGATTCAGGCAGTGCAATAACACTGGATAATTCAAATCATCAAATTTATCAGGTGGGCGAAAATATTTTGTTTCATCTTGATAATAACGGAAAAAGAATAACGGGTGATTTGGCCCGTAATTATACATTGGAAAAGGAAAAAATTGAAATCACCAATAAATATTGGAAATTAGTCAGGCTAAACGGCCAGCCCGTAAAATCTGAAAACAGAGAACCTTTTATCAGACTAAATGAGGATACCACTGTAAACGGGAACGGCAGCTGCAATAAGTTTAACGGGAAATATGAATTGCTGGAAGGTAATAAAATCAGGTTTTCGCCGTTTGCCATGACAAGAATGGCTTGCATTGGAAACGATATTGAAAATGAATTTATGCAGGTTATTGAAAAAACAACCAGCTATTCCGTTTCATCAAATGAATTGATTTTGCAGGATGAATTTGAAACCTCACTTGCCATTTTTGTTTCTAACTACTTTAAGTAATTCAAGACCGATTGAGTTGAATTTCAATCTGATTTATTGAAATAGAAATACCGAATAATACATTTAGTTCCTGTACTTTCAGGATTCTTTTCGTCGGTTAGCCTGATTTGAAGTGTGTGTCTTTTGTTTTTTAAGCCCGAATCTAAAGTAAAATACCAAGGCAGATAAAGGTTTTGGCTCCAGTCAGTAAACAAATCCTGTTTTTTCCAGTCCGAATTATCAACACTATATTCAATAATTCCTGCATCGGGACCGGCGGCCACGGCAATGCCAACAGCATTTCCTTTAAATTGAAATTTGACAATTTTACCAGGATAATCGCCAACAAGCATTGGCACATTAATGTAATTTGAGCGAGTGCCTTTATCATTTTCCGGCTTCCAATCCTTTACAAACTCCCAGCCCTTAATCGGTTTGGGGGGATTTGGTTCAACCAAAATTCCGTTTGAATAAGAAAATTTATCTAGGGGAGTTGGCATTTCTACTGCAACTGGTTTTCCATAAAGATCAATCGAGTCAAACGAATTTGTAAGGAACTCTTTCATCGACTGGAAATAAATATTTTGTCCAAAAGGAGAAGGGTGCAAATTTTTAAAATCATTTTCCCAGTCAAATTCTCCGGCGTCTATCCGCTCAGTAATTTCCTTAGCCAGATTAATGGTTGAAACGTTGTAATATTCAGCTACTTTTTCGTGAAGTTGAATGACCTCCGGAACTTTTCCTTTTCCGTAATCTTCCATTTTCCCGGGATCTACAAAGTGCATTATCACAATATCGCAAAGCGGATTTGCTGTTTTTGCATGTCGCACAATGCCTTCCATTCCGCGAATTATCTCTTCGTGTGCAGTTTTATTTGTGTCATCATTTACAGCTGCCTCAACAAAAAGCAAATCAACTTTCCCATTTTTCAAAACGTCGCGTTTAAATCTGAATGCGTCTGGAGTTGAACCCATTGAAGGGATTCCCGCATTTATGAAATCAAATTCGGTATCGGGGAATTTTTGCTGAATATAATTGCAAACTGAATCGCGCCAGCCAGAATTAAAGGTTATTGAACCTCCAAGAAAAACTACTCTGCCTTTTTTGACTTTTTCAAATTGGAGGGACGAATTATTCAAACCTACACGAATAGAATGATATTTATTTGAATCCAGTTTCTGCGCATTTGACGGTGAAATCAAAATTGAAAATAAAAATGAGAATACAATAAACTGATACTTTTTCATTTCACTTAAATTAATTTTCGAACACTTTGAACTCAAAACTCGGAACTTTAAACTTGCCATCTACTACTCCTTCCATTCCACTTTTGTCGCAATATCAACTCTTCCCGGCGATGGATAATCCATTGCAATGTGTCCTACATAGAAAAAACCAAGCAATCTTTGCCGGGGTTGAATTTCAACAATTTCATTTAATAAAGGCAAAAAATCAGGCGTAGCCCAAAACGCACCCAAATCTAAATTAGTCGCAGTTAACCACATGTTTTGCACCGCCATAGAAACGGCTGCAATTTCTTGCCATTCAGGAACACGCTCTGCTGCATCGCGTTCAAAAATAATGGCAATGGCAACCGGCACATTTTCGATACTCGACTTGAATTTATCCACCTTTTGCGGATTTATTGGTTCTCCCAACTCTATCTTTTCAACTAAAAGTGAATGGATTAAATTGCCCAGTATCTGTTTTGATTCGCCAGTATAAACTTTAAACCTCCAGGGCTCGGTATTTTTATGGTTTGGCGCCCAATTGGCATTCTCAAGAAGTTGCAGTATCACTTCTTTCGAGATTTCTTTTTTTGCAAGAAATTTAGGCGGTGTTGCCCTCCTGTTTTTTATGATGTCGTTAAAATTGTCATTCATATTTCTGACGATAAAATTTAAGTAAAACAAACCTGATAGAAAACAACATGATTTTTCAAAGTTAAAGAAACAAACTTTGCAATGAATAATTATTCTGGCAAGAAATTCATAAAAAAAACGGCGATTATAAATCGCCGCAAATATTATTTTTTTCAGGAAATTCTATTTCTCGTAGCCCAATATTTTAAACATATCTACTGCCGATTGTTCGTTTCGATAAACATAATCAACAATATTTCCTTTGTCATCGCGGTCAATAATTACATGTTTTGGCGAAGGTATCAAACAATGTTTTATTCCTCCGTATCCACTGATTGCATCCTGATAAGCTCCCGTATGAAAGAAACCGAGATACAAAGGTTCTTCATCCTCTTCGGAATAAGACGGAAGTAAAACTTCCTGATTAAGATCCTCAGAATTGTAGTAATCGGAATGGTCGCAACTGATTCCTCCGATATTTACCCTTTTATATTCATTGTTCCACTTATTGATGGGCAGCAAAATAAATTTTTCGAATATCGACCACGCATCAGGAATTGTATTCATCAAACTGTTGTTCACAATATACCAGCTTTCGGTGTCATTTTGCTGTTTTTGCTCCAACACTTCAAAAATAATTGCTCCACTTTCGCCAACTGTATATTTTCCAAACTCGGTATAAATATCGGGTTCCCGCAAATTTTCAACAGCACAGGTTTCTTTGATGTTTGTTACAATTTCATTGATCATATATTCGTAATTGTACTCAAACCCAAGATGATTTCGAATCGGAAATCCACCACCAAGATTAAATGAATCTAAAGTATCACACTGTTTATTCAGATCAACATACAATTTCATTGCCTTCTGAAATTCCCCCCAATAATATAAGCTGTCTTTTATTCCAGAGTCAACAAAAAAATGCAGCATTTTTAGTTCAATATTCTCTTTGTCCTTGATATTATTTGTATAAAAGTCAAGAATATCATTATGTCTGATTCCTAAACGAGAAGTATAATATGAAGATTGCGATTCTTCATTTATTGCCATTCGTATCCCAATTTTTATCTTAGAATTTCCTGCCAGTTTTTCAATTCGTTTTAATTCATTGATACTGTCAAGTACGATAATATTATTACGAAACCCTATTTCCTGGAGATTTAGGATTTTAACCAAATATTCATCTGTTTTATAACCATTATGAATAATAATCCTGTTCTTATCTATTTTTTTGTCGCGGTACAGGCTTAAAATCAAATCTATATCATAAGCCGATGATGTTTCGAGATTCACATTATGCTTCAATGCTTCATTTACCACATGCGAAAAGTGATTACATTTTGTGCAGTAACAGTAATAGTAGTTTCCTTTGTAATTATTCTTTTTGATTGCCTTATTGAAAAGATTACGCGCCTTTTTTATTTGATCGCCTATTTTTGGAAGGTAAATAAACCTGAAAGGTGTTCCATATTTTTTTATCAAATGTTTTAATGAAATCCCGTGAAAAGTAAGTCCATTATCTCTTAAATCGAAGCCTTCCTGCGGAAAGTAATAGCTTTGCTCAATCAAATCAAAATAGGTATTTTTCATCTACGTATTCGTAAAAAATTATTGGTATTCGTTCAAGCGACAAATTAAACCATTTTTTCCGAAACATTGGGAAAGAATTCTTAAAAGGACCACGCACTATTCATCAAAATCAAATCTGTTTCATATGGTTTTCATTTATGAAACGCTATTTGTAAGGGTCAAAATCTATTGTGTGGATTTAATAATTCACTAAAAAATGCTTAATTTGCTACCCTGTTATAAAAGTTTAACAAAATGAAAAATGCGTTACTAATCAGGTAAATCAGGTAAAAAAAACAAATTCAAAATAAAAAAATGAGTAAAGTTCTAATAATTGGAGCAGGAGGCGTAGGACGTGTTGTCGCAAGCAAATGTGCTGATAATCCGGAGGTATTTTCAGAAATTCTTTTGGCCAGCCGTACTGTCTCAAAATGTGAAATTATTGCCCGTGAAGTCGGCAAAGGAAGGATAAAAACAGCACAGGTAAATGCCGACAATGTACCGGAAATGGTTTCACTTATCAATAATTTCAAACCTGAGTTGGTTATCAACGTTGCACTGCCATACCAGGACTTACCAATAATGGATGCGTGTTTGGAAACGGGTGTAAACTATATGGACACAGCCAATTATGAGCCAAAAGATGTAGCCAAATTTGAATACAGCTGGCAGTGGGCGTATCACGAAAGGTTTAAAGAAAAAGGAATTATGGCTTTACTCGGTTGTGGCTTCGATCCGGGTGTTACAAGCATTTACACCGCATATGCAGCAAAACATCATTTCGACGAAATTCAATATCTTGACATTGTTGATTGCAATGGTGGCGACCATGGAAAAGCATTTGCAACAAATTTTAATCCTGAAATAAATATCCGTGAAATTACCCAAAAAGGTAAATACTGGGAAAATGGGAAGTGGGTTGAAACTGAACCTTTCGAAATAAAAAAAATACTGTCTTACCCCAACATTGGCCAGCGTAATTCTTACGTTTTGTATCACGAGGAATTGGAATCGCTGGTAAAAAACTACCCAACTTTAAAACGAGCACGTTTCTGGATGACTTTTGGCGATGAATATTTAACACATTTGCGTGTTATACAAAACATTGGAATGTCGCGGATAGATCCGGTAAAATATAAAGGTATAGATGTTATTCCGCTTGAGTTTTTAAAAGCCGTACTGCCTGATCCAGGCGATTTGGGTGAAAATTATACAGGCGAAACTTCCATTGGTTGCCGTATAAAAGGTATAAAAGACGGAAAAGAAAAAACCTATTACGTTTGGAATAATTGCAGCCACCAGGTTGCGTATGATGAAACAGGAACTCAGGGAGTTTCATATACAACAGGTGTTCCGGCAATGTTGGGTGCTATGATGGTACTGACGGGTAAATGGTCAGGAAAAGGGGTTTTCAATGTTGAAAAATTTAATCCCGACCCGTTTATGGAAAAAATTGGTGAACATGGTTTGCCTTGGAACGAAGTTTTTGATATTGACTTAGAAGTTTAAATTGCATAGTGCAGAGGGCAAAGAGCAGAGTTAAAATAACAAATTTTGCGTTTTTACCCTTTGCTCTTTGCCCAAAGCTCTTTGCTAAATGGACTATTCAAAAATTCCTTCACCCGCATTTGTTTTAGATGAAAAACTATTGCGTAAAAATCTTGAACTCATAAATGAAGTTCAACAAAAAGCCGGAATTGAAATCATTCTGGCGTTTAAGGGTTTTGCCATGTGGAGTGCTTTTCCGTTAGTAAGAGAGTATTTGAGCGGTGCCACAGCAAGTTCGTTGTTTGAGGCTCGACTTTGCTTTGAAGAGATGAAAACCCGCGCTCATGTCTATTCTCCGGTTTATTTCGAAGATGAATTTGAGGAGCTGATGAGCTACAGCAGTCACATCGTGTTCAATTCGATTAATCAATTTCAAAAATTTAATCCGGAAATAAAAAAAGCCGATCACCCAATTTCGTGCGGAATTCGTGTAAATCCTGAATTTTCGGATGTTGGGACTGATTTATATAACCCGAGTGCACAGGGATCACGACTTGGAGTTGGCAGCAACGAATTCACTGAAGTACTTCCAGAAGGTGTTGAAGGAATCCATTTTCATGTTTTATGCGAATCCGATTCGTACAGTCTCGAAAAGGTACTTGAAAACTTAGAATCTAAATTTGGAAAATACCTGTACCAGGTGAAATGGGTAAACATGGGTGGCGGACATTTGATGACTCGCGAAGGATATAACCATGGACATTTGATTCAACTCCTGAAAAATTTCAAAGAGAAATATAATGTAAAAGTAATTCTTGAGCCCGGAAGCGCAATTGCCTGGGAAACTGGTGTTTTAGTTTCAACTGTAAAGGATATAGTTGAACACAAAGGAATAAAAACTGCAATTCTGGATGTTTCTTTTACCGCACACATGCCCGATACCCTGGAAATGCCATATCGGCCGAAAATATTTGGCGCAACTGATCCGACAGAAAGTAGTAAATACCTTTATCGGCTTGGTGGTGTTAGTTGTCTTGCCGGGGATTTTATGGAATCGTATGATTTCGGCAAGAAACTCAGCATCGGCGATTTGGTAGTTTTTAAAGATATGATTCATTATACCATGGTGAAAACTACAATGTTCAACGGCGTAAACCATCCAATAATTGCAATTTGGAAAGAGAATGAAACTTTGCTAATAGTAAAGGAATTTCAATACGAAGATTTTAAAGGCAGGTTATCTTGATACTGTTTCCGGGTTTCGGGTTTCAGGTTCAAGATTTGAAATAATAAGTAGTAAAATAAAAGTCGACTAATCCATTTTTTAAAAATTAAGCTAAACCTAAACCATGAAAAAGTTATTCATATTATATACTTTAATCGTACTAAGCATTAATGGTTACAGCCAATCCCAAACCAACGAACGGGCAAGATGGTTTACCGATGCACGTTTTGGAATGTTCATTCATTGGGGTGTTTATAGTGGGGCTGAAGGTTACTGGAAAGGTGAAAAATTGCGCAATGACAATGATTATGCTGAGTGGCTGCAATACAGAAACAGAATTGAAAAAAAGGAATACCTCACCCTGCTTGATCGTTTTGATTGGAATGAAATTAATCCTGAAGAATGGGTAATTCTTGCAAAAAAATCGGGAATGAAATATGTTACTTTAACCGCAAAACATCATGACGGGTTTGCTTTATGGGACAGCAAAGTAAGCGATTACGATTTGGGTAATTACACAAATCCAAAACGCGATATTGTAAAAGAGTTAGCTGTTGCCTGTAAAAAACATGGATTAAAATTAGGCCTGTATTATTCGCACTGGGTTGATTGGGAACATGAATTTGGCTGGGATCACACCCGCGAAATTTATGGAATAACACCTGAAGAATATGACATTTACTGGCAACAAAAAGTTATTCCCCAAATGCGGGAACTGCTTACAAATTATGGCGAAATCGGTATGATTTGGTTTGATATGTGGATTCATCATTCGCATACTGTTGTTACAAAAGAACAACTAATACAATTAAAAGGCTTAATTAGAGAATTACAACCCAACTGTTTGGTAAATTCAAGGCTTGGACTTTCGATTGAAGAAGATCCTGACATTGATTTTAAGACTCTTGGCGACAATCAAATTGGGAACAAAAAAGAAGATTTTCCGTGGCAATCACCAGCAACTGTTGCGCATTCATGGGGTTTTCACGCAACCGATTCGGAGTGGAAATCAACCACAACCCTGCTCAAAAATTTAATCAGCAATGCAAGTCTAAATGGGAATTTTATGTTGAACATTGGGCCACGTGCCAATGGTGATGTACCATTCGAGATTTCGCAGCGGATGCTGGAAATGGGAAAATGGTTAGAAATAAACGGTGAATCAATATATGGAACCGAGGCATTCGATCTTGACAAAGATTTGCATGATTGGGGGAAAATTACCAGTAAAAAAAGTGATAAAAACTTCAAATTATATTTACACGTTTTTAACTATCCCTTAAATAAAAAATTGGGTTTAACAGGTATTTCTGCCATTCCAGAGAAAATTTACATCCTTTCTGACAAACAAAAATCTCCCCTTCAATTTTCACATTCGGAACCATTTACCGAAATAAAACTTCCTGCAATGCAACCCAATCCGTATATTTCAGTTATTGTAATCGAATACAACAAGAAACCAAGTATTACTGATGGGCTGGTCGCTAAAACGATTGAAGGCGGATATTCATTGACTCCCGGAAACATTAATCCTGAAGACGAATCTCTTAATATAACCAGAAAAGAAAGACAAGGAACTGTTCCTGAATTTGTGGTTATTGATTCAAACAAAACCTTGAAATGGAAGCTGTACGTTGATTATCCCGGAGAGAAAAATGTTGACATATCATACAGTTTCCAAAACAATACTGGTAAAAACAAATTAATATTTAAAGCATCGAATACAAAACTTGAGCATATAGCCCAACTTACAGGAAAAACTGTTGGAGAACCCAATCAGAACTGGGTAATTGATAATTTCAAATCAATCAGACTAGGAAAAATAAATTTCCCTGAAAAAGGATTTTATGAAATTGAGCTGGAAGTTATTCCAGAAAAAAAGGAGGAAATTAAATTTCAATGGATTTGGGTTAATTAAGCAAAACTATTGAATAACTGATTATCAGCCATTTTTAAAAAAAAGTACCAAACTCATTTCATACTTTTCAACAATTGTTAATAACTCCGGTTAATACATGGTGTATTTCTATAGCTTAAAAAAATTGACATGTATATATTATTTTCGGTACATTTGTTTCATCAGGCAAGCGATAAAAGGCAGCTTCGAAAGTGTGGAAATGACAAAAGTTACTTAGTTGAAACCAAAATCATTTCAATCCTACCCTCGGGAAGGCACACGGAAAAAGCCGAAGTTTGAACATGGCTAACTGGAAAGTCAAAGTTCATCAATTATCGGAAGGAAATCCAGAAGTTCTTTCAATTTTGAGTCGTCAGGCAGGAGTAGTTTAGATTTCGGTTTAAATTACCAAACTGCACAACAACAAAGGAGTCAAATCCGGTGAGGTTGATTATCTGAAGCCAAATCCGCAAGGAGGAAGTAGAAAATACTGACAAACGCTTCGTCCATAAAAACATCCGGAATGTAGAATGGACAACTTAAAGGTATAGCCTTAGTAAGCTTTACCTTGAAAGTATTGGGCTAATGATAATTCGCAAGAATTATTAAAAGCCGGCCAAAATAACAGTAGTCTGACACTGAAAGCAACTTCGGTTGTGGCAAGTGAAAGGGAACTATTCTTAACAGATAGTTCCCTTTTGTATTTTCAATATTTACAAATAAATCCGTTTACCTCTGACTTAGCCGTTTAAAAACTCAAAAAATATTTCACCGACAATTGCATAATTCTGATTGATTTATTGTATTCTCATTTAGCTTAAATACAAATTATTATTAGAAATAGGGTTACTTTTTACCTATTAACAGAATATATAAGTAGGAAGGATGCTTTTCCTTAAATTATTAAATCAATTATTTTTTTGGAGGAAACAAAGGAGGCTTAAAAAAGTCTCCTTTGTTCATTTACATCCTTTCCGGCATTTCAATTCCCAACAAATTCATCCCTTTCTTAACTATTTCTGCAACTGTGGCTGAGAGCATCAACCTGAAATTAAGTTGATCTTTATTTGGTTCAGAGAGAATTGAATGTTCATGATAAAATTGATTAAATTCCTTTACTAAATCATAGCAATAATTAGCAATAATGGCTGGACTGTAATTATCGCCCGCTTCCTTAACCGCTAATGGGTATAAAGTGATGCGTTTCAGCAATTCTTTTTCTTTTGACGATAACGAATTTATCTTTACATTTTCATCAATTATAATGTTGTTTTCCCAGGACTTTCTTAAAACTGATTTAATACGTGCATATGTATATTGAATAAAAGGTCCGGTATTGCCATTGAAGTCAATCGATTCGGATGGATCAAACATCATATTTTTCCGTGGATCAACTTTTAAAATAAAGTATTTTAAAGCTCCCAACGCAATCATCCTGAAAATATCTTCCGCCTCTTCTTTAGATAATGATTCAAGTTTTCCCAGTTCTACAGACATATCGCGGGCTTCCTGTATCATTTCATCTACCAAATCATCGGCATCAACAACTTTTCCTTCCCTTGACTTCATTTTTCCTGAAGGCAATTCTACCATACCGTACGAAAAATGATATAAATCTTTACCCCATATAAATCCAAGTTTATCAAGCAAAACTGCTAAAATCTGAAAATGATAATTTTGTTCATTTCCAACAACATAAACCATTTTATCAATCTCATAGTCATTATAACGCATCTTTGCCGTACCAATATCCTGGGTTATGTAAACTGAAGTACCATCACTTCTGAGTAATATTTTTTGATCCAGTCCATCATCAGTTAAATCAGCCCAAACAGAACTATCCTCTTTTTGGATAAAAATATTTTCCCTAACCCCACGCAGAACCTCTTCTTTTCCCACCAAATATGTTTCCGATTCATAATAGATTTTATCAAAATCAACTCCCAGTTTCCTATATGTTACATCAAAACCACTATAAACCCATTCGTTCATTTTTTTCCAAAGATTCACAGTTTCCGCATCTCCAGCTTCCCATTTTAACAATAATTCACGAGCTGCTACAATTGATGGCGCTTTGCTTTCTGCCTCTTCTTTTGACAAACCCTTCTTAATTAATTCTGTAATCTCTGCTTTGTAATTTTTATCAAACTCAACATAAAATTCTCCCACTAAATGATCACCCTTCATTCCTGAATTTTCCGGAGTTTTACCTTCCCCCCATTTCTGCCATGCATACATCGATTTACAAATATGGATTCCCCGGTCGTTAACAATATTCGTTTTTATTACCTTATTTCCGTTCACCTTTAATATTTCGGAAATTGAAAAACCAAGCAAATTATTTCTGATATGACCAAGATGAAGTGGTTTGTTTGTATTCGGAGAAGAATACTCAATCATTACTAATTTTGATTCCTCACCGGGTAAATTAACACCATAATCTACATTGTTATATGACGCAACCAAATTTTCAATCCAATATTCATTTGCAATCTTAAAATTTAAAAAACCTTTTACAACACTAAATGATTCAACATATTTAACACTATTAACAATATAACCGCCAATCTCACTTCCTGTTTCTTCTGCTGGTTTTTTTGAAAACCGAAGAAATGGAAATACAACAAGAGTGATATCTCCCTCCTGATCCTTTCGTGTATTTTGAACTTGAATTTGACCATGCTCAGGTGTAAAATTATATAGATCAATTAATGCCTTTTGAGTTGCTGCTTCAATTAAATTTTCAATCTTCATTTTAATTATTTTTTTGAATGGCAAAGATAATATTTTAAAGCCCGTCCGTATTAATACAAAAAAAAAGCCCTGCCAATGGCAGAGCTTTTAATTATTTCGATTTAAACCTATTTTCTAACTTTCGACACTTCCCATTCAACTCTCCTATTCTTTTGGCGATTAGCTGCAGAAGTATTTGGAACTGCTGGTTTTTCTTCGCCATAATTATGTGAACCTATGTAAGCATTATTAACGCCTTTTGAAAGCAAATACTTAACTACAGACTGTGCACGTCTTTCTGACAATTTCATATTATATGCATCAGTTCCGATATTATCTGTGTGACCACCAACTACAATATTGAATTCTTTACTTGCAACCAAAGTTTGAACCAACTTATCAAGTTCTGCTTTTCCTTCTGGTCTTATATCCGATTTGTCAAAGTCAAAATACATTGTAGGTATAACAATATCCTGCCAATCTGGACAACCATTGTTTTCTTTTGATCCTGCTTCATTTGGACACTTATCTTCACAATCGATAACTCCATCACCGTCTGAGTCTAATGGGCAACCATTTACATCAACAGGACATCCTTTTGGAGTGTCAGGACATTTATCTTTAGGATCTGGAACACCATCTCCATCTGTATCAGGGCAACCTTTAAATTTAGCTAAACCCGCTACTGTAGGACAATCATCGTCTTTGTCAGGAATACCATCCCCGTCAGTATCAGGACAACCATTAAATTTAGCATCACCTGGTTGATCCGGACAATCGTCTTTATAATCTGGTACTCCGTCACCATCACGATCAAGCGGGCAACCATTTTCATCAACAGCTACTCCGGGAGGTGTGCCAGGACATTTGTCTTTTTTATCAGGTACTCCGTCGCCATCTTCATCTTTCGCTTTTCCAAATGCAAATTCAACAATACCTGTCAATTTAAACATGTCATCAGTAGTGATAACTTCTCTAAAATCAGGCACGGTACCACTTCTTGTTCCTTCAACACCATTCGTATATCCTGCTTCTAAAAACAAAGAAGTATTAGTACTGACCGGAAATTTAAAACCCAAACCAGCATTCCAAGCAAAACCATTTTCTATGTTATCCCACATCATACCTCCACCACCAAACAGGTAAGGTTGCACGGCTGCAGTTTCACTAAACATGTAACCATTGTACAATTTGTATCTCAAATTCAGGTAAACATCCTGAAAATCAATGCCACCACTTTCGTAACCTCCAGTTGAATTCAGTCTTAAATCAAATGATGGTCCCAAATAACGGCTAATATAAAATTCATGAGCAAAACCGCCTACTTCACCTTTACCAAGGTTATAATAGACCCCAGGACCTAATCCAATTGCCCATTTACTATCCGCGTTTTGGGCAAAAGAGGTTCCCAAAACAAAGAAAAGTGCTAAGAATAAAAATGTAATCTTTTTCATAATTTAAAGTTTTAATATTGTTTCTGTTTTTATGTTGCCTATTTTATGCGTCATTAATTAAACATCAAATAAAATCAATTTATTCCTAAATTGATTATATAAGTTTGACTATTTTTTAACAAATTTATACATTTATATTAAATATAATACTTTTTACAAAAAAAATGTTCGTAATTATCGACATAGAAACCACCGGGAATAGCCCTAAATATTGTAGCATCACCGAATTAGCTGTTTAACAACATAATGGACAGAAGATTGTAAATTATTATTCTACTTTAATTAATCCTGAAATAGACATACCATATTATATTACAAAACTAACTGGCATTGACAATGAGATGGTGAAAGAAGCTCCGAAATTTTACGAAATTGCTAAAACCCTTCTTGAATTAATTGCTGGCAATACTTTTGTTGCCCACAATGCAAGATTTAACTATCAATTTATTAAAGAAGAATTTGCCAGGTTGGGTTATAATTTCAATAGCAAAACATTATGTACAGTGAAATTAGCCAAACAACTTTTACCTGGTCATACATCATATTCATTGGGAAAACTTTGTTTTGATATTGGAATCGAAATTAATGGCAGACATCGCGCAGCAGGCGATGCACTTGTAACTGTAAAACTTTTTGAAATACTTTTGCGACAAAATGAATCGATTGAAAATCCAAAAGCTGCAAATAACCTGAAACTTTTTTACAATCAATATCTATAAATTCTTTGATTCATTCGTACCCTCAGTTTCCTCTTTTTTCACGTCTTCTTCTGAAAAATGAAGTAAATTCTTCTTTTGCAGCGCATTGTACCACAACATAACCTTTTTTATATCAGAAATATATACGCGATCTTTATCATATTTCGGGGCAACTTTTTCAAAATATGTCTTTAATTCAGACGCAGATGCTTTTGGACTTATTGCAGGCCCTCCATTTTCTTTATCAAAAATTGCCTTGAATATCTCTTTCAAAGGTACATCGCCATTTTCAGTGTAAATAGCAATATCTTCCAGGGCCGAAACTTTTGAAGTTGAATGAACCGGCATTCTTTTCAAAGTTTCCAACGATTCAATTATTATATTATTTTTTGACTCGGCTACCATTTTAAAAAGTCCCGATTGTCCTGAAACAGATAATATTCCTTTTAACATTTTCTTAAAATTTAGCACGAATATACAACTTTTGTGTTTCTTGAAAAAAAATCCGTCAAATCAATTAAAATCCAACTGGTATGAAATTCCAATTTTTGTCCATCTCCCTGGTTGTATTACATTTCCAATATCAATATAATCTAAATTAAAAATGTTGTTTACAGAAACATAAAAGTGCACATTTTTATAGCCATAGTTTACTTTTCCATCAAAAATACAAAACGGATTATATGCCGTTTCACTTCCCCAATCCCCCTTATCAAACCGGGTATATGTTCCTTCTCTATCTTGAAATAAAACCTTCAAATCAACAGAGATATTTCTAAAAACAGTTTGATTAATTGACCCAACAAATTTATGTTTCAAATTGTCCAACACATAATTAGACACAAAATCCTGTTCTTCTTGTTTTTCTAAATTATTATAGAAATAGTTAATATTTATTTTGTTCGGAAGATTGTGCCCAAAACGTTTCTTCAAATTAACTTGCAACTGAATTTCGGTACCAAAACTATTTATTTTTGTGAGATTTTGAGGTTGCCATATCTCCGATTCATTTTGTTTAACCCAATCAATAATATCATAACCTTTTCGATAAAAACCTATCCAGTAACCTTGTACAAAGCCAGAGTTTAATTTAAAACCACCCTCTATAGAAGCTGTTTTTTCTGGTTTTAGATCAGGATTTCCAATATTTGTTGGGCCCTGATAATATAAATCAGTAAAAGTTGGCATGCGTAAGGAGGAATTGAAAGAAGTAAATATGTTTACCATAGATGAAATTTTGCAACTTAAATCAATTCCTGGAAAGAAATTAATTCCGGTGTTACTTTCCGAAATATAATTACTTAATAAACCTGCACTTAATGTCCATCTGTTTGAATAATATACTTGTTCCAAAAATCCGGAAATTGTATTTCGGGATTTCGATTTTGTGAAAACTGCTTCTTCTCCCGGTACATCTTTAGACAAATCCAATTCTTCGCCCAAAACATTGCTTAAAATATTTTCAGAACGAAATTCAATTCCAAAAGCAGTTTTCCCCAAATTTGATTGAACCCAGGAGTTTAAATTACCTCCGTAAGTATTTGTTAAATGATAGTTATGAGTAGTGTACCAAGATGGTGGGTTATCTCGAAAAAGTTCGAACCGATCCTGGTTTCTGCGCCAATAAATAGCTGGTGTTAAATGAAATTTTGAATTAGATTCCCATTTCATCGATGAAATAAGAGTTTTGATTTCCTCAAACTGATTTGGATATTTAGGAGTATAAAAACTATTTGCCCCAAATCCCTTAACCGAAAATCCCAACTGAAAACTCATTTTTCCCTTTGATGTAATAAGTTGATTGGAATAGAAGATATTTGATATTTCAAAATCAGTATTTCCAATGTAGCCATCTGATCGTTTTTTATTAAGAGACAAGGAATGTAGAAGCTTGCCGGTTACTAAAGATCCCGACAAATCAGCATCGATATATCCAAAACTACCGCCGCTCAATTGTAATCTCACTAAATCCGTATCGGTTTGAAGTGTTACTATGTTTATAGCACCGGAAAATGCATTTGGACCAAAAACGCGGGAAGCCGGACCTTCGAGAATCTCAATACGCTCAATCTGACTTAAACTAACCGGAATATTTAAATTATGGTGGCCAGTTTGGGGATCAGTTATATTGATACCGTTTAATAGGATTAAAATTTGGTCGAAAGTGCCGCCCCTGATACTGACATCGGCTTGTACGCCTTCTGCTCCCCGTTGTCGAATATCAACTCCGGCAACATATTCAAGCAAATCCTGGACACTTTGAGCCGGCGAGGACTCAATTTCCTTTCTCTCAATCACGGACACTATCCGTGCCACCTGCGAATACAACGCAGGCGAACGTTGAGCGCTAACCTCGATCTCATCAAGGCCATATTCCATTTTCACTTCAGTTGTGTCCTGAACCACTTCTATAGCACTGGCTGGAACAGAAAGAAAATAATTAATCGATAAAACAGAAATTAAAACGACCCTGTTCATTGACTGGAATACCGAATAACTTTTACGCCTCCATTTACTGAAGAATAAAACTTTTTGAACGCTTTTTCTAATATCTCTGCTTTTCATTTTTAAAACCCGAACGGCGAAGTTACAATTTGAAAATCGAAACAGGAAATCCATATTTTGTTTATGCTTTTCGCAAAAGATTAAAACATAAACAGTTAGAGAAGACCTAAACAACTTTATTCAAAAAATGTTCACCACACCATAAAGATTCTTTATACAGGATAGAAAAAATCAAAAATAAAAAAACCAAAAAGTATTTTATCTAAGGTAATTGAGGCTTATATTTGTTTAGACAAATTAAAAATAATACACCATGACTCAAGTACAATTTAATAACGCTCTGCTCGGCCTAAGCAATAAATTACATTATTATGCTTTGAGCTTAACTTCTGATTCTGAAAAAGCCAACGACCTTCTTCAGGAAACATTTTTAAAGGCTTTGACCTATCGTGATAAATTTGCACAGAATACAAACTTCAAAGCATGGATTTACACAATAATGAAAAACACGTTTATCAATGACTACCGAAGGAATGTGAAAACAAAAAACACCTTTGACGGTTCAAATAACGATTTTCATCTGCTTTTCACGAAAGATAAAGTTTATCCCGGGCCAGATTCCTTTTACAGTTCAAAAGAAATCAACAAAACCATCGATGCGCTTGAAGACGAATATAAAGTTCCGTTTACTATGTTTTTAGATGGTTATAAATACAAGGAAATTGCCGAAGAATTGGTTTTACCATTGGGAACAGTTAAAAGCCGGATTTTCTTTACCCGTAAAAAACTGGAAAAAGCATTGAAAGATTATGCGACTAATTAATAATTTCGTTATCAATAAATTCAAAGATTCTCAATTGAGGATCTTTTTTTGTTATGAAAATTTTATGTAGATCACAATATTTTGAAAGTTATGAGAAAATTTTAGCAACAAAATGACACCTATTCCTTCCTGGTCGCAATCCAGTTTCTTGCATTTACAAAAGCCTGTATCCAGGGTGCGACTTCATCCATTTTCTTTTCGGTTGGATAATATGGCCAGTGCCAAGGTTTGAATGCCCTTTCGAGGTGGGGCATCATTACCAAATGGCGCCCATTTTCAGAACAAAGTGAAGCTGCCGAATAATGGGACCCATTCGGATTTGCCGGATAATCATCGTGGCTGTATTTCATCGGAATTTTATATTGTTGCTCGTTGAAAGGTAAGTAGAATTTCCCCTCTCCATGTGCCACCCATATACCTAATTTCATTCCTGCCATGTTTCCCAGCATTACTGAATTATTCTCATGAATATCAACATTTACAAATGTCGATTCAAATTTACCCGATTCGTTATGTAACATTTTTGGCTGAATGCCATGTTCAGGATAAACCAAGCCCAATTCAACCATAACCTGGCAACCGTTGCAAACGCCTAAACTCAGAGTATCATCTCTCTGATAGAATTTTTCAAGTGCGATTCGTGCTTTTTCATTGTATTTGAACGCCCCTGCCCAACCTTTTGCCGAACCCAATACATCTGAATTTGAGAATCCACCAACAAAAACAATCATATTCAAATCCTCCAGTGTTTCGCGACCAGCAATTAAATCGGTCATGTGAACATCTTTCACATCCATTCCGGCGAGGTACATTGCATAAGCCATTTCGCGATCACCATTCACACCTTTTTCGCGGATAATTGCAGCCTTAATTCCACTTGGTTTTCGACGGTTCAAATCAATCCCCAAATCGGCTGTTTTGCCTGTAAAACCTTTAAAATCATATTGAAGTTCAAACTTTTTATAGTTTGAAAACCGTTTTAATGCAAGTTCATTCCCGCTTTGTTTCCTATCCAGTAAATAAGAAGTTTTGAACCACAAATCGCGCAATGAATCTATATCAAAATCAATTTCATTCTCAAAATTTATCATCCTGACTTTTCGGTAAGGAACTGCACTTCCAAGCACGACAAAACCAACTCCACTTGCCGCCAACTGCTTTTTAACCTGATCGTTATCAGAACATTGAATAACTATTCCCGGATTTTCGCTGAAAAGAACTTTCACCAAATCCCTTTCTTCAATTCCTGAAAGGTCAACTTTCATACCTCCCTTATTAAAGCTGAAACACATTTCGAGCAGCGTAGTAATTAATCCACCTGAAGCAATATCGTGACCAGCCAAAATCAAATCTTGTTCAATCAGTTTTTGAACCGTATCAAAAGCTGTTTTAAATTTTGAAGAACTTGCAACAGTTGGCGCATTCTTACCCAATTTGTTGATTGATTGCGCAAAAGCACTGCCACCCAAAGCCCGCTTACAAAACGAAAAATCGATAAATAAGATTTCTTTACTTTCATCATTTACCAAAACAGGCTCAACTACTTTCCTGCAATCCGACACTTCACCCGATGCCGAAATAATCACAGTTCCAGGAGCGTAAACAACATCATCTTTGTATTTCTGGGTCATCGACATCGAGTCTTTTCCAGTGGGGATATTGATTCCCAGTTCGCATACGAAATCACTAGATGCTTTCACGGCTTCGTAAATTCGGGCATTTTCACCCGGATTTTTTGCCGGCCACATCCAGTTGGCGCTCAACGATACACTTTTAAGATGATCGGTTAGGGGCGCCCAGATAATATTTGTTAACGACTCGGCTATTGACAGCACCGAACCT
>JBBQPP010000021.1:0-18431 GCA_038217255.1 Bacteroidales bacterium
GGATTATTGGATGCCGATATTTTTGGTCCGTCAATCCCCAAAATGTTTGGTGCAGAAGGCGATCGCCCGGCGGGAATAAAAATTGGCGACCGCGAAATGATAAACCCGCTCGAAAAATTTGGAGTGAAATTCCTTTCGGTCGGCTTTTTTGTTGACACGGAAAGTGCTATTATATGGCGCGGTCCAATGGCATCAAACGCACTGAAACAACTAATTTCTGAAGGAAACTGGGGCGAATTGGATTACCTGCTTATCGATTTGCCTCCAGGTACAAGCGATATTCATTTAACTTTGGTACAGTCAGTTCCGGTAACTGGGGCTGTAATTGTAACCACACCACAAGATGTTGCGCTGGCCGATGTAATTCGGGGCGCAAGCATGTTCCAAAGCAAATCAATCGATGTTCCGGTTTTGGGGTTAGTTGAAAACATGGCCTGGTTCACACCCGCCGAACTGCCCGATAACAAATACTACATTTTTGGTAAAGACGGTGGTAAAAACCTTGCCGAAAAAATGGGGATACCATTTTTGGGTCAAATTCCAATCGTTCAAAGCATCCGTGAGGGAGGCGATTTCGGGGTTCCTGTTGCTGTAAATGGCGACTCAGTCACAGGAGCTGCATTTGCCGAAGTAGCAAAAAATGTACAGCATCGTGTCCATATCCGCAACATTCAACTGGCTCCAACGAAAAAAGTGAAGATTACGAGGAAGTAGGAAGAAAGTCGGAAGACTGAAGACGGTAGATAGAGGTGGGAAGCACAAAGCTCGTAGTTGGAAGGATTGGATGCCATCTGTATCTGCAGAGTTGCCCCGATTTCTATCGGGGTAATGGCATCCTTAAAACACACATAAAAATTTTCAATATCCAACATTCAATAAGCAATTTTCAGTTGCGGGGGTTTACCTTCCGCTTTCCGTTCCATCAAAAATTAACCGCTTCATTTAATTGCCAAAAACAATTCTTCAAGCCACTCAAATTTTTATATTTTTGTGCCCTTTGAAAATCTAACAGAATCAGGATAAACAAACAATAATCTGATGAATATTGAGTTTATTCATAGAGTTAATAACACAGCCGCTTGAGGAGAATTTTTTTACATACCGTTTTATATTTGTTTTTGGTTTGGGTCTTTGCAGGTTGTACGACCGAAAAAAACACATGGTCAACCCGGACTTTTCATAACATAAATTCGCAATACAACGTGTATTTTAATGCCAATGAAAGTGTTAAAAAAGGCGTTGCAAATATTGACGAACGGATTGATGACGACTTTACCCGGCTTTTACCCATCTACAAATCAAGTACCCCTTCGGCAGGAGAAATGGTAAAATCGGACATGAATTATGCCATTGAAAAATGTTCAAAACTGATTGAAATCCACTCGATTACAAAAAAACCAAAGCGAAAAAGAAACCGCACCCGGAAATACCAGGAATTTGCAAGCCAGGAAGAATTTAACAAGTGGATTGATGACAGTTATCTGCTGATGGGGAAAGCTTATTTCTACCAACATAATTTTGTGGGGGCAATCGACAATTTTGGTTATGTAATCCGAAAATATCCCGACAGCGAAGCTAAAGACGAAGCACAAGTTTGGTTGATACGCAGTTACAGCGAACTCGGAAGATTTACCGAAGCCTCGGAGGTTATCCAGGCAGTTCAGAATGATGAAGCTTTTCCGAAGAAACTTGAAAAAGATTTGGCGATTGCAACTGCCGACTATTACATGAAACAACAAGTGTATGACGAAGCTGTAAAATTTATAGATATCGCCATTAACAAAATCGTTTTCAAAAGACAGAAAGCACGGCTAAAATACATTGAAGCGCAACTTTACCAGGAACTTGGTATGAAGGCAGAAGCTTCCGAAGCGTACCGGGCGGTTACAAAAATGAACCCCGATTACAAAATGGCTTTCAATGCAAAAATCAATTCAGCAGGTATTTTTTCAGGCGAAGGCAATGCAGAAGATCTGAAAAAAGAACTGAACAAAATGCTCCGCGACCAGAAAAATTACGATTTCCGCGACCAGATTTATTATGCACTCGGTAACCTCTATTTTAAGGAAGGGAACCGTGAAGTTGCTGTCGATAATTACACAAAATCGGTTGCGACAAGCTTTCAAAACCAATACCAACGCGCACTTTCGTCAATAACTGTTGCTGATATATATTTTGAAAATCTTGAATACCGCAGGGCACAGTCGTATTATGACAGTGCGATGATAATAATCGATGAAAACTACCCGGATTACGAAACTGTATCAACTAAATATAAAGGACTTACCAATTTGGTTGATAACCTGATAACTATTGAGCGTGAAGACAGTTTGCAAAAGATTGCACGCATGCCCGAAATTGAGCGCGAATCGCTGATAGCGCGCATAATGAAAGACGAGCAGGAACGCCTTCGAAATGAAGAAAACCTTGCCATGCAAGGAATGGGAAACCAAGGTTATAACCGATCGAACCGCAACCGATTGGGAATGGGGAACCAACAAGCCGGTGCCGGATGGTATTTTTACAACCCGCAAACGGTTTCTTATGGACGTGTCACTTTCCAGCAATTGTGGGGGAAACGTAAACTCGAAGATAACTGGAACCGAGCCAACAAAGGGATTTCGAATGAAATATCGGAGGAAAACATGGAAGGGGCAGACTCAACGCAAATTGTTGTCAGGGAGCAGGACCCATTGAAAAAAGAATTTTATACACAGGATCTGCCGTTGACCGATTCGTTGATGGCAATTTCGAATGATAAAATTCGCGATGCCTTGTTCAACGCAGGAAAAATCTTTAAAGTCGATTTTACAAACTATCCTCGCTCGGCCGACTCTTTCGAGGATTTGAACAACCGTTATCCCAGCAATATTTACCTGCTTTCGGCATTGTTCGAGTTGTATGATTTGTATGAATTAATGGGCGACAAACAAAAATCGGACTATTACCGTAATTTGATAATTTCGCAATTCCCAAAAAGCAATTACGCACAATTCCTTGTCAATCCCAACTTTTTTGTTGAAATGCAAGCCCGCCTGGATAACTTGAATAAGTTGTACCAGGAGACTTTTAAAAATTATAAATCGGGCGCTTACAGCAATGTAATTTCACTTTCGGCACAAATGAAGACAATGGAACCCGACAGTGCGATGATCACGAAAATAGATTTTATGAACGCGGTTGCCAACGGTACACAATCGGGGGTGCAGGATTTTGAAAAACGGCTCGAAAATTATGTGGCAACCTATCCAAAAGCAGAACCCACGCCGCTGGCCAACGAAATCCTTACATTAATCCGCGATAGTTCACTGAACGATTATCAGAAACTGATTGATTTGGGCTATATCAGCGAAGAAATTCAAAATGATGAATTACTTCCCGAAAATCAAAATGCTGACGATGAGTTTGGGGGAAAATTCACATACGACGAAGATTTGCTCCATTATTTTGTAATTGCCTATCCGCGTGAGGCGAAAGTGGATTTGAACCGATTGAATTTTGATATTGCCAATTACAATATCGACCACTATACAAAGGTTGATTTCGATATAGAAACCGAAAATTTAGATGACAAATTGGCTTTTGTAATTGTGCGGTCGCTCGATAACAAGGAAAATGCGCTGATTTATCATGGTGCGATTATCCGTCGCGCCAGCGTTTTTAGGGCGTTAAAAGATATTGACTACCTGAATTTTGTAATTTCATCAACCAACTACCGCGCAGTTATTAATGAAAAATCGATTGTCGATTACCTTAAATTCTTTGTTAAAAATTATAGCCGATACATACGGTCAAACTTTACTGATGAAGAGCTTGAGGTTTCGCCTGAAGAGTTGATGGCACGCGCCAAAGAGCAGGATAATATTTTAAGGGAAAAAGGAAAGTTTGTTGTTGTGAGCACTGGTGCCGAAAAGCTTTTCAATACAAATATTGATACTACACAGAATTTTGTCATCGCCATTAAAGATAAAAGTTTATCGACCCGCCAGTTGTTGAACGATTTTGCAGATTTCAACAAAAATGAATTTAGATTGTGGAACCTTGCCCTTCAATTGAAACAAGTCGGCGATTATCAGTTGCTTGTTGTAAACGGAATCCCGACCTTAAACGAATCAATGTCGTATTTCAGGAAAGTTGTGGTAACGCGCAGTTTGTTTAATTCTCTTGGGCAGTCAATTTACCGAAACTTCCTGATTACCAATGAAAATATACAAAAGCTGATAGAGCAAAACAAAGTTGACGAATACATTGAGTTCTTCCGCAACTACTATATCCAGCGAACTCCGGCGCAAACAGGTTCAACAGGAAACACAGGTACAACCACTACTACCGCAAATGAAGCAGCTAACCAACAAAATGTTGCCGAAGATGGACCAAAACCTAAAGATTATGACGGTCCGTACAGCGAAAATATTGAGGGCAAACAATTATTTGTGTTTGTAATTCCGGTATTGGATATCGATCAACCAGCATTTATCAGTGGTATCGGGCAATTTAACCAGGCCAGTTATGCAAATCTGAATTTGAAGGTTGATATCCTGCCGCTTGATGAACTTCGCCAAATTGTCCGTGTAACAGGACTTCCTGATAGAGAAACTGCAGCTTTGTATTTTACTAAAGTTGTGAACAACCGCGACTTGTATGTACCGCTGCGCAAAGGAAATTATCGCAACTTCCTGATAACCGAACCGAATTACGATGTATTCCTGAAAGAAAAAAATATTCTTGACTACATGAATTTCTACAAACGGTTTTACCTGCAGTAAAACAGTTTAAAGTTCCGGTGTGCAAACAACATTGAATTTTGAACTTTAAACCCGAAACTTTAAACTCCCTTGCTCTCGTTAAAGTAAGTTAAACACGCACTAAATCCCCAATTTTATTGTTTTTATCTTTACAACACAAAAATTAAAAAATATGAATAAACCACGAATACTTTGGACAGACGATGAAATCGACTTATTACGCGCCCATATTATTTTCCTTGAAAGTAAAGGATACGAAGTTGAAACCGCCAATAACGGTTTGGATGCAGTTGAAAAAGTGAAAGACAATTACTACGACATTATTTTTTTAGATGAAAATATGCCCGGCATGACGGGGCTGGAAACGCTGACACAAATAAAAACGCTGTCGCCAAATGTGCCGGTGGTGATGATCACAAAAAGCGAAGAAGAGAATATAATGGACGAGGCGGTAGGTTCGAAAATTGCCGATTATCTTATAAAACCTGTAAATCCGAAACAAATATTGCTCACGTTAAAAAAGAATATTGACCAGAAACGGTTGGTAACCCAGCAAACTACTTCGGCCTACCAAATGCAGTTCGGAAAAATTGGGATGCAAATCAACGACAGACTGAATTACACTGAGTGGATTGACATTTATAAAAAACTGGTTCACTGGGAGATTGAGCTCAGCCAATCCGATGATTCAGGAATGGACGAAATTCTTGCCATGCAAAAAGAAGATGCCAACAACGCATTTTTTAAGTTTATTAAAGACAATTATCTTGATTGGTTTCAACAAGAAATTGGTGAAAGACCGCTTTTATCCCCGGATATTTTCAAACATAAAATTTTTCCCTTGCTTGATGGCGGCAAAAAAGTATTTGTGCTGGTTATCGATAACCTCCGATTCGACCAATGGCGAACCATTAACACTGTTTTCGATAATTACTTTCGCACGGAATCGGAAGATTTGTACTACGGCATTTTGCCTACAGCAACAATGTATGCACGCAATGCAATGTTTGCTGGTTTGATGCCTTCTGAAATCGAAAAACTTTATCCTGAGTATTGGGACGACGATGATAACGAAGGAGGTAAAAACCGTTTCGAAGAACAACTGTTGCGAAAACAAATGGCCCGCCATGGACGAAAAGAAAAACTTTATTTCGACAAAGTTTCGGGAATGCGCATGGAACGCCGTATTTCGGATAGCCTGAACAATATTCTTGAAAGCGACCTATCGGTAATGGTTTTTAATTTTGTTGATATGATTTCTCATGCCCGCACCGAAATGGATATGATTAAAGAACTGGCAAGCGATGAAAAAGCTTACCGTTCGCTGACTTTGAGTTGGTTCAACAACTCCCCGTTGCTGGCACTTTTAAAAGGTTTATCGGAAAACAATGTCAAGGTTGTCGTTACCACCGACCACGGTTCAATTCGCGTAAACAATGCAATAAAAGTTATCGGCGATCGCGAAACAAATACAAACCTTCGATACAAATTAGGGAAAAACCTGAATTACAAATCGAAACAAATATTTGAGGTACGCGACCCGCGAAAAGCATTTTTACCCTCAAGGAATGTGAGTACAAGCTACATTTTTGCGAACTCCGATGATTTTCTGGCCTATCCCAACAATTATAATTACTACGCAAACTATTACAAAGATACTTTCCAACACGGCGGTATTTCAATGGAAGAGATGATAATCCCGGTAGTAACGCTGGTTCCGAAAGGATAAAATAAGGCTATTAATTCATATCAACATCCCGTTTTATGTAGCCGCTGTAATCTTTAATTGCTGGCTGATAGCTCTCGTGGAATAAATGCGATGAGACAAGAAAATCGGCAGTTGAACGGTTTGATGCTGTTGGGATATTGTACAAAACTGTAATCCTAAGCAGTGCTTTCACGTCAACATCATGGGGTTGAGGCTGCATGGGGTCCCAAAAGAAAATGAGGATATCTACATCCCCATCGACTATTAACGCACCTAGCTGCTGATCGCCACCCAGCGGCCCCGATTTTAAACGTGTTATTGTGGGAGGGACAGCATTGTTTTCCCGGCATTTTTCGGTCAACATTTCTTCGATTAGTTTTCCGGTGGTTCCGGTGCAAATCAAGTCGTGCTGAATGAGTTCCAACCAGTTATAATCAGCCCATTCAATAATATCTTTTTTGCGGTTGTCGTGTGCAACTATCGCTATGTTTTTCTTCTTTTTCATGATTTTAATTTTCGTTGTGGGTTATAATTCTGAACATTTTCTATGTTATGTTTACGGGACAAAGATAAACATTGCTTAAAGCAACTTCGCAAAACAGTTATTTACAAACTCATATTTAATTGTAAATTAATCCATTCTCGATTATATCAACGTTATAACGTTCTGGCAGAAGTGTTTAGCTTTTAAATTTCCGCAGCACATTTAGTACATTTTCATCTACTTTGCCAAACAACGAAACACCGGATGCCCCATTTCTTAAAGCCACTTTTATTCCGGTTTCCAATTCATCCATTGATTTAAAATCGGGCAGGAAAACGCCGGCATAAAGCGGGAATTTGCCACACAGGAAATGGATTCCTTCTTCAACCGCATCACCAATCCAGCTCACTTGTTCACGGTAAAATCCGTGGTAAATCATCGGGCAAACGCCATCGAGGTTCCAATTGGTCCAGTCCTGGCGAACAATCCGGCGCGCAATTTCGGGTGTTGGGAAAACAGCGGCGGTTATTGGTTTTTTATTTTTATGAGCTACTTCGGCCAAATTGTTTACTATATGATTTATGCCATCGTAGCGAAATTTTCGCCATGAAGGACTTTGATCAGGAAATTCAAGATCAAGTGGATCGATGCCCGTTTTTTCCTTGTACATGCTGCGGCAAGTTTCGCAGTAACAAAAATCGTATTCCGGGAGTTCCTTTGTTTGTTCGATTTTATAATTTTTCCACAAATTAACGGGCAAAATCACGTCGCAGTACCTGATATAATCCAAATGGATCCCATCGATATAATCCTTTTGTACAATGTTCTCAACCTGATTTTTCAGGTATTCCTGAACTTCAGGTTTTGATGGGCAAAGCCAACGGTAATAATTTACATAGGGTGGGTTTGTTGCGCACGATTTTCCATCACGGCTCACAGCATACCAATCGGGGTGGTTTTCAAGCAGTTCTTTTTCCCCACGGTTCATCGTCCACATCCAGCGGTGGGCTTCCAGACCGGCATTTTTAGCAGCTTTAAAATGGCGTTCACTGTCGCTTTCAAAAAACATTCCCCTGATGCCGGCTGCATAAAAGTTTTTATATTTTTCATGCATTACTTCATCTGTTTCCTTTTGATTAGGATTTTCCCAAACCCAATGTTTTAGTGATTCAGGTTTGTTTTTTTCTTTTACTGTTTTCCCAACCGAAGTTTTCAGGACGGCTACTCCTGCGCTTGCCAAAACTGCTGATTTTAAAAATTCCCTTTTATTCATTTTCTGATTTATTTTATTGATTTTATATGCAAATCAAATTAAAGTACAGATAAAATTTTACATTATTAATCATTGTTGTCCGGTTAAAAAATAAAACCGGGTCAGATTTTAAAAGCTAACCAGGTATGCCTACTTTTGAGTTACCACACAAAAAAGTGAGACATGGGTAAAAGTAAAAATTTTAGCGGACAGCCGATATTTAATCAGCTATTAAAGTTCATTGAGAAGAGTGAGATAAAAAAATAGCCAAACAGCATGATGCTGAACGGTATGTTAAGAAGTTTACGACTTATAACCATGTCGTGGTCATGCTGTTTGTAGCTTTGGAGGGTTATCATTCCATCAGGGAGACCATATTGGGCTTACTTGCCAACGCCCATAAGCTGTCGCACCTTGGCTTGTTTTATTTAGTGAGGCGGAGTACATTTTCAGAAGCCAACCAAAGGCGGAAGAGCCAAGTCTTTGGGGACATTTACATGACCGTTTACAGGACCCATGCCACCAGTTTAGCGGACAGCCGGTTGACCGATGTAGATATGAGGCGCCTTTATATCATGGATTCGACCACTATAACCCTTTTTAAAGACATCCTCCGGGGTGTTGGGCGCAACCCGAAAGAAGGCAGGAAGAAAGGCGGGATAAAAGCCCATATGATTATTAAAGCCAGTGAAAACGTACCATTTGGTATGTAACAAGGCTGAAAGACAATGCCATCTATGAGGCCCGCGAAGAATTCGACATACCGGACGTTGCCGATTCAGGTGTACTGAAAGACGAGGAAATCATATTGTACTATGGAGAGGGCAAGAAGCAGGAACACCGTTCAAGGAGCATAGCATATTGGGACAGCGAAAACGCCAGGTTATTTGAGTTTATCACCAATAATTTTGAATTGACAGCCGAAAAAATTGCCTTGATTTACAAGAAACGTTAGCAGAATAAATTGTTGTTCAAACAACTAAAGCAAAACTTTCCGCTCAAGTATTTTCTGGGCGACAACGAAAATGCCATTGAAATACAGATATGGGCAGCCATGCTCGCCAACCTGCTGATAACACTTGCCAAAAGCAAAGTAAAGCGGAAATGGGCATTCTCAAACCTGTTGTCCGTAGTCAGGCAGCAATTGATGAATTATATTGACATATACCGCTTCCTGGAAGACCCTGAAGGGAGTTGGCGGGAAATAATCAAAGAAAATATTTGTTATAAATTGGCTGTTTCGAAACCAAATAAAAAAGGAAGCCGATATTTTTTGATATTTTTGAAACCTACAATTCAACTAAAATGAAACGAAATAACCATAAAAATGAAAAATCTAATTAAATCAATTGCCATGTTCGTATTGTTGGCCTCCGTAGTTTCCTGTGCAGATCAAAAAATGGAATGGTCGGTAAAATCGCCCTCCGAAAATATTGAGTTCAAAGTTGTTTTGGGCGAAAACAACCAGTTAATGTATAATGTTTCACTTATTGATTCAGGCACAGCCAAACCTCTGATAGCTAATTCACCGCTTGGGATCAAACGCGCAGATGCAACTTTTGTTGACAGTCTGACTTTCGTTTCTGAAGTTGATGATGTTACAATTAGCGAAACATTTTCGCTTCCGGTTGGAAAGAAAAAATCAATCAGCACCGAAACAAATGAGTTGACGTTGACATTTAAGAACAAGGAAAACAAAGAAATAGAAATCATTGCCCGTGCAAGCGATGATGGCGTGGCTTTCCGTTACCGCTTTCCTGTATCGGATAACAATATGTTCTCGGTTAACGAAGAACTCACCGGATTTTCTATCGTTGGTAAAGGAAAAACCTGGATGGCACCTTACGATAAAGTAACAACATACTCGCCCGGTTACGAAAGGTATTTTGAAAACGGGATCCCAATCGGAACAAATGCACCAGGTGAAGAAGGTTGGTGTTTGCCTGCACTTTTTGAAACTGAAAATGCCTGGATGCTTTTAACCGAAGCAGCGCTCGATTCAACCTATTTTGGCGCACATTTACAACCCAATGCTGAGGGTGGTAAATATATGGTAAGAATGCCCGAAGCAGCAGAAGCAAACAATATTTATACAAATATTCCACAATCAATTTTACCCTGGGCAACTCCGTGGCGGGTTTTGATTATCGGGAAAAACCTTTCGGATGTGGTTGAATCAAATTTGGTGGTTGCGCTCAATCCGGAATCTCAAATCGAAGACGAATCATGGATTAAACCAGGTCGCGCATCGTGGAGTTGGTGGAGCGACTGGCCAAGTTCGAAGGATTTTGTCAAGCTGAAAAAGTTTGTTGATCTCTCCGTTGATATGGGCTGGGAATATTCGCTGGTTGATGCCAATTGGGACATGATGACTGGCGGAACGATTGAAGAATTGATAAAATATGCCAATTCCAAAAACGTTGGGATTTTAATGTGGTACAATTCCGGCGGGGCACACAACAATGTAACCGAACGTCCGCGTGACATTATGAGCGATGATGTCAAAAGAAAAGAAGAATTTAAAAAACTGGCCGATTGGGGAGTGAAAGGTGTAAAAGTCGATTTCTTTCAAAGCGACAAACCACAAATCATTAAACAGTATTTCGATATTTTGAAAGATGCTGCTGACAATAAAATCATGGTAAATTTCCACGGTTGTACTATGCCGCGCGGCTGGAACCGAACATGGCCTAACTTAATTTCGATGGAAGCGGTGCGCGGAGCAGAATCATACGGTTTCGATTCAACCTATACAGAAAATGCTGTTTGGCACAACACAATACTACCATTTACCCGCAACGTAATAGGACCAATGGATTATACGCCTGTTACTTTTTCAAATCAGAAATTCCCGCACAAAACTTCGTTTGGTCACGAACTTGCGTTGTCCATCGTTTTCGAATCGGGTATTTTACACTTTGCTGATAACTGCGAAACATACCGCGCGTTACCCGAAGCGCCAAAAAATTTCATAAAAACTGTTCCAGTTACATGGGATTCAACATTTCTGCTTGCAGGCTATCCCGGAAAAGATTGTGTAATGGCACGCAAATCGGGCGATACATGGTACATTGGTGGAATCAACGGAACAGACGAAAAATTGTCATGGGAAATAGATCTTTCACGTTTAAACGGCAGCGATTTTTCAGCTTCAATTATTACAGATGGAGATACAGATTCTTCATTTTCTTCAACTGAATCTGAAATAAAATCAGGTGAAAAACTGAAAGTTGAAGTTCTGCCTTTTGGTGGTTTTGTTGCAACCTTGAATCCGGGGTTATAATTGATTGGAAGGTTTAATCTTCTAAACCAGAGAATCGCCTTTAATAATCCGCACATCAGTAACAAATTTTTTGATTTGCTGTTCATCTTCCTTTCGGCAAATCATCAGAATGTCGTTTGATTCGGCAACAATATATCCATCCAAACCCTGAAGGACAGCTATTTTTTCGCCCGAAATATTAACAATACAGTTTTTGGTATCGTAAGTTAAAACATTGTCGCCACTGATAAAATTTCCGGCTTCGTCTTTTTCCCGGTTTTCATACAAGGTACTCCAGTTTCCAATGTCGCTCCAACCAAAATCGGCAGTTAAAACAAACACGTTACCGGCTTTTTCCATAATTCCGTAATCAACCGAAATGGCTGGCATTTCAGAGTAAATTTTATTGATAAAATGGATTTCGTCAGCAGTATTGTAAAGTTTCATACCACTCTCGAAAAGAGATGAGACATTTTGGAGGTGCGTATCAAATGCTTCAAGAATGGTTGGCAACGACCAGATAAAAATTCCTGAGTTCCAGAAAAATTCTCCGCTTTCAACAAAAATTTTTGCCATTTCCAAATCGGGTTTTTCAGCGAAAATCTTCACTTTGTGGAGATTATCAAGATCTTTAAAATCAATCCGTTTATGAACCTGTATGTAACCATAAGCAGTTTCGGGCCGACATGGTTTGATTCCAAGTGTTAGCAGGGCTTTTTTTTCTTTAACAAAATCAAGCCCTTTATTTATCTGATTAATAAACTCATCTTCTTTCAAAATAACATGATCCGAAGGGGCAACTATTAATATGGCGTTGGGGTTTTTTGTTTTTATTTTATAGGTTGCATAGGCGATACACGGTGCAGTGTTTCGGCGAATCGGCTCTAATAATATCTGTTCCTCTTTTAATTGAGGGAGCTGTTCAAGAACTATGGTCAGGTATTTTGTATTGGTTACCACAATAAAATTTTCCTCGGGGATTATTTTCGAAAATCGGTCGTAGGTTTGTTGGAGGAATGTTCGGCCTGTGCCCAGAATGTCTAAAAATTGTTTTGGTTTGTCCATACGGCTGAGTGGCCAAAAACGGCTACCAGTTCCGCCGGCCATAATAATACAGTAGTTGTTGTCCATCATGATTAAGTTTGTGTTCTTTCAAAAATATTAAATTTAAACCAATCAGTGTGTTTTTAGCTGTTTTTTTGTTGAGGTAACTTTTCGTTGATTTATTCTTTTTGTTTAGGGATTTTTTAAGTTGTATTTTTAGCGGTGTGATTTTTCAATGTTAAACATTAAAATCGAAACAAAAATGAAATTTTTCTTTCATATAGGTCGCTACTTTTCGATGCTCAAATTGACCTTGTCCAGGCCCGAAAAGCATAAAATGTACTTGAAACAGTTGATTTACGAAATCGAAAATCTGGGTGTAAATTCGGTTGGTATTGTTGTGATAATTTCGGTTTTTATCGGTGGAATTATGACAATACAATTTGCCTACGCTTTAATGAATCCGCTGTATCCTACTTATTTGATTGGTTTGGCCACCCGCGACACACTGATGCTTGAGTTTTCATCGACAATGCTTGCCCTAATAATGGCCGGAAAAATCGGCTCAAATATTACATCTGAAATTGGGAGTATGCGTGTTACCGAACAAATCGATTCGCTTGAAATAATGGGAGTCAACTCTGCCAGCTATCTTATTCTGCCAAAAATAATTGCCGTGGTTTTTATTTTCCCTTTTTTGTATGTAATCAGCGTTTTCTTTGGGGTTTTGGGCGGATTAGTTACCGGCCCTTTAACCGGCACTATTACTGTATTTGAATATGTTGAAGGGATAAAAACTTTATTTGTCCCCTATTACGTTACTTTTTCCATTATAAAATCATTGGTTTTTGGGTTTCTTGTTGCTTCGGTGCCGGCCTATTTTGGATATTACGTGCAGGGGGGCGCGCTCGATGTGGGTAAAGCCAGCACCCAGGCAGTGGTAAACACCAATATACTCATCCTGTTTTTCGACTTAGTATTAACCCGATTATTACTGACATGATTGAAATTAAAAATTTGTACAAGTCATTCGATGGCGATGAAGTGCTAAAAGACGTATCTATTGTTTTCGAAAAGGGAAAAACCAATTTGATCATCGGGCGAAGTGGTTCAGGAAAAACTGTTATGCTAAAATGTATTCTCGGTCTGTTCGATATCGACAAAGGTGAAATATGGTACGACGACAGGAATTTTTCAGCTATCAGTCAAAAAGAGCGTAAAAAAATGAGAAAGGAAATTGGAATGGTTTTTCAGGGGGGAGCCCTTTTCGACAGTATTTCGGTTGAAGGGAATGTGCGTTTTCCATTGGATATGTTTACAAGAATGAGTTTGAAAGAGAAACAAAAAAGGGTTGATTTTTGCCTTGGCCATGTGAATATCGATAAAAAGGCTTACAATCTTTCGCCCAGTGAAATAAGTGGAGGTATGAAAAAAAGGGTTGCCATTGCACGGGCTATTGCGCTCAACCCGCGTTACCTGTTTTGCGACGAACCCAACTCAGGCCTCGACCCCGAAACTTCAACGGTTATCGATCAATTGCTCATCGATTTGACAAAAGAGTTTGAAATGACAACAATTATTAATACCCACGACATGAATTCGGTTGTTGAAATAGGCGAAACAATATTTTTTCTGAAAAAAGGCGAAAAGGAATGGGTTGGAACCAACAAGGAAGTTTTGAACAGCAATAATGAGCACCTTAACGATTTCATTTTTGCCAATAAATTGTATGCATTAATGAGGAAAGAAGGTAAAGAGATTTAATTATTCGAGGTTACGCTTTATATTTACAATTATAAAATCCGCTTTATATTTTTATGACTATGAAAAAATTAGTATTGATTTTTGTTTTAATTCTTTCAGTTTCCGTAATATTTGCCCAGGAAAAGAAAAGCAAAAAGCAATTGAAAGCTGAACACAAATCTCAAAAAATAAGGCTCATAAAAAGTGCTGTTGATAATAAAACATTTGTTTTTAAAGCGTATTCTGTTGTTCCCAAAAATGAATAGACTAAAACCTTAATGAGCTAATAGATTTGGTATTTCAATAATATTATATGAAGTTTAAAGAAAATAAGGAATTTTTAGTCGAAAAATTTGAAAATGAAAATCTTGAGGAACTAATAAAATCTGGTAAGTTCCACACCAAAAAATTAGAACTAAAAACACTATCAAACGGAACAAAAATATCTATTTCTTATATTGGGTATAAATCAAAAGTTTCGCTAAACAAAAATATCTATGATTACAGGGTTGATATCGAAAAAAATGGAATATCAACATCCCTTTCTCACGTAAATATTATTGTCGATATTTTTAATAAAGTGAAAAACGGAAATTTAAACCATCATGATTTCCGGGAATTCTTAATAAAATCTTCGGTGGAAGGTGGATTTAATGTTAAAGATGTCGAACAAAACTGTCCGTACAATCCCGCTGACCCAGGTGAGGAACTGAAAACAAGTATTGATAACATTCATAATCAAATAGGTAAAAAGTATAACAAATATGGGAATAGTTGGGATTTAACCTTTGAAGAATTGTTTATATCAATTCTATGGATTGTAATTCAGGAAGACATCAATTATCCCATCACAAATAAATACCTGGGAAGAAAAATGTGTTTTTCAAGGTATTTTGAAACACTTTATTTATTTGATGATAGTAGTAAAACTCTTGATGAAATTATTAAAAGAACACTCAGTCATGCAAGACCACCACAATGGAAGGAGATTAGTTATAAATTTTTAGACAATATATTCTGTTTAGTTACCTTTTAGCATTTTTATATGAAATTATTCGATTTTGTTGGTGTAAAACCTGTTTTAAAATGGGTTGGAGGGAAAAGAGAATTAGTTCCTGAAATTAGAAACTACTACAAACATTTATCACCTGAAAATTATGTAGAACCCTTTTTTGGTGGTGGTTCTGTTTATTTTGATGTATTAAAAGTATTTGGTTCACAACTCTCATCAAATTCAATTATTAACGATATTAATACTGATTTAATAGGATTGTACAGAAATATTAAACAACACCCTTCCGAAATAATATACCATTGCAAAGAGTTGGAAAAGGACTATTATAAGTATGGATATTATCATATAAGAGGTAGGTTTAACGGTATTGATAATGATAAAAATCCTGTTGAAAGATATGATGGTATTGAACGCAGTTCTGCATTGATTTTATTAAATAAAACTTGTTTCAATGGATTATACAGAACAAATATGAGCGGATTGTTTAATGTACCTGAAGGTAGATATAAAAATCCGCGGATTGTTGATGAAGAAAATCTTTTTGAACTATCTTCTGTTCTACCGAAGGTTCAGAACATTAGAAATATAAATTTTAATGAAATTACCGATATCGAAGAAGGTGATTTGTGTTATTTTGATCCGCCATACCATCCAATATCAACAACATCATCATTTACTGACTATTCAGGTTCATTTAAAGCAGAAGAACAAATCAAATTAATGAACTATTTCAAATCTTTGGATGAAAAGGGAGTTTTTGTAATTGAATCAAATTCTGCATGTGATTTTATTAAAGAACTGTATAGTGAATTCAAAATAGTTGAAGTTCAATGTAGTAGAAACATAAATTCGAAAAGTGAAAAAAGAGGGAAAATTAATGAGTATTTGATTTTAGGTAATACGTTGTACAGCAAACTCAAACAAGAAAACAGGATTTGAAAAAACTGCAATATTATTCAATATAGGTTTAAATTCTTCCGATGATATTTTTGATTTCTTTTTAAGTGCAATCATACCTCAAAATACAACTTGGGATTACTTTGTAAATTGGAACAAAGCATTTGACGGAGTAAGCAAAAAATAAAATAGAACTAAATATGCTTATCTGTATCAAACCAATATACACCAGACCGGATTAGAAAAAATAAACAAATATTTCCCCGGGCAACGATTGATTCCGGGAATTATGCAGTGCCGACACTTCCGTCGGAAACCACTGTTTTTAAACATTGATTTTTTGATTGTGCATTTTCATTTTATCACGTCTTCTCCGACTCCTCCGACAAATTTCGGGCTTCAATGTAAATACGTTTTATTTCGGGATGGTTTTTACGAATGTTTGTTTCCAGGCGTTTGACAGTTGCCGAAAGTTCAGAGCTGCCAAGATTTCGCACAAACTGCACATCCAGAGCCAACAAAACATCTTCCGGCGCCATATGCATAGTGAGTGGAGGATTTAATGTTTCTACATTTTTATCTTCCATTACCAGTTTCATAATATCGTCAGTAATATGGGATTGCACACTTTCACCTATTAACAGGTTACGACTTTCTATCGTTAATAACACTGCCACATACGCCAGCAATAACCCAATGAGTATGGATGCAGTGCCGTCAGCTACTGGCAGATTGTAATGGCTGCCTAAAAATACACCAGCCAAAGCGATGAGTAGTCCGCCCAGTGCGGCGCCATCTTCAAAGATGACGACAAAAATCTTTGGGTCCTTGCTTATTCGTAACCGTTTGAAAAAACTACCTTTAATACTTTTGTTTTTATTCAGATTACGAACTGCTATTACAAACGAGGTTCCTTCAAACAAAAAGGCGCCGCCAAGCACAGCGTAATTCCATGCTATATTGCTAATTTCTTCCGGACTCTGAATATGCTTTATGCCTTCAAAAATGGACATTCCTCCACCTAAACCAAAAATGAGGATCGAGACAATGAGCGACCAGAAGTAAATTTCTTTACCATGTCCGAAAGGGTGTTCTTTATCGGGTGGCTTTTTGCTGCGGCGTATTCCTAACAGTAAAAGCAGTTGGTTTGCCGAATCAACTGAACTGTGTATCCCTTCGGATAACATTGCGGAACTGCCCGTAAATGCAGCCGCAACAAATTTTAATATCGCAATCGCAATATTGGCAATAAGCGCACCGTACACCGGAATATTTGAATGTGACATAATTACTTTTTTTAATCCGGGAATTATATCTACTGTATAGAAACAATTTTTACCCATTCAGGTTCGGGAAGTTAATTCCTACTACTCTTCATTTGCAGCAATTTGAAAAATACAGCATTATAAAATAGCCATTTTATGTAGGAAATTGGATATATTCGTGGTTTATAAAAATCAACTAAATTTTAATAAATCATTTTATGAAAAATCTAATTTTAAGTATTTTGGCACTTGTCACTATTGGTTTCTTTACCAGCGGGCTGATAAATAGCGCAGCTCAGGATGAATGTAGTTTTAACAAAGATTCAATGAATGTTGTAATGCGGTTTGAGATAAAGGTAAAACCCGAGTATGTCTCATTCCTAAAACAATCATTTGACGAATGCCGCACAAAAGTGCTTGAACAGGAACCCGGTTGCCTTGACTATTCCTTGTTTCAATCTTACAACGACAGTACTTTATTTTGCCTCACCGAAGCATGGGCAACAAAAGGAGCACATAATGCACACATGCAACTGGCGCATACAAAAAAACACATTTCCGAAACCCAGGGTATTCGCGATCCTTCTTTTAAATCAAAAACGGGTTATACTTATTGGATTTGTCCCGGGGCGAATGGGAAATAAGTGAGTTAATTTTCTTCCAATTCACGTTTTATCGCTCTCTTTACAAGTTGATTCAATGTAATTCCTTTAACTAAAGCAAACTGAGCCGCTTTTTTATGGAGCCTTTGATTTAAACGTACATTAAAAGTTCCTTTATATGATTTTTCAAGCGGAATTCCTTCTTCTTCACAATCTTTGATATGTTCATCAACCATATATTTAAAGGCATCTTCAAGTTCATCAACTGTTGAACCTTCGAAAGTTACAAGGTCGTTTATGCCTTCAATTTTGCCGAAAAAAATCCTGTCGCTTGCATTAAAATGAACCGAACCATTAAAATTTTTATATGTTAAAACATCTTTCATAGCAAATCCCATTTCATTTGTTATCAAT
>JBBQPP010000022.1:0-18278 GCA_038217255.1 Bacteroidales bacterium
GAGATTTGAGTATTCAGTGCCTAGAATAAAACTAATCAGGAAAAATCAATAAAAGGGCGGGATTCCGCTCTTTTTTTGTGGTGTTTATTACCGGTTTTTCATATCGTTCCTGAATGAAGAACGCACACAACGGAATCCAACGTAAGATTTTGTAGTATCCTGATATTCAAAACTTCGGGTTGAAGTACGGATAAAATATGCCATATCTTTCCATGATCCACCGCGAATAACTTTACGTTTCATAACGGGAGGGTCGTCTGTTTTTGCATCATATTGCAATTCAGGGTTCATGTCATTAATAATTTCATAACCACCCTCAAAAAAAGCTGTACTTGTCCACTCGGCAACATTACCGGCCATATCATACAATCCATAAGGATTTGGATCGAAATCCCCGGTTTTCATGGTTGTTGTGCCGGTTGGGCTATCGGCAACGTAATTTCCCCTATTGGGTTTAAAGTTCGCAACAAAACAGCCCTGTTCGCTCCTTGTATAATAACTCCCCCAGGGATATAGACTATTCTCCAAACCACCCCGTGCTGCAATTTCCCACTCTGATTCTGTGGGGAGCCTGAAATCGTGGGCTGGTGTTTCGTTTGACCTTTTATTTGATATTATTTTTAAATTGGTACGCCAGTTGCAAAACGCATTTGCCTGCTTCCATGTAACCCCAACAACCGGATAATCATCGAAAGCAACATGTGAAAAGTATTTCAGCGTTAACGGTTCGTTGTAAGTGTAGGTAAAATCACGTATCCAGCAAAGTGTGTCGGGGTATATCGGAACAGATTCATGCATAATAAATGACCCCCGGTTTTCAATCGGAGTCAACTCTCCTTCATTATTTGAAACCGTCCCATCATATTTAAGAGTTTCAAAATTATAACTGTTGCTACGTTTTGCAGCTTGCTTGTAATCAACCCAGTAATAATCGTAAATCAATTTTCTTGTATCGATTTCTTTGTAAAATGCAAAACGTTCGTTCTCAGGAATAAAAATTTCATCCATTGCCGAAACCATGTCAGCATCTTTCCAGTCTATTTTTTCCTGCCAGTTAAGAATTGGAGTTTCAAGCGGCACTTGATTTTGATCTTCCGTGATAACATAATCAGTATATGTTTCACCCAACAATTTTCTGGCAATGGAATCACGAACCCAAAAAACAAATTGGCGGTATTCGTTATTTGTAATTTCGGTATCATCCATCCAAAACGATTCAACTGTTACGGTTTTGGTGCTGGTAAATTCATTGATTTCATCATCGGAAGGACCAATATTAAACGAACCGCGTTTAATATATGCCATTCCATAAGGAGAAGGTTCAAACCATTGCCCACTTTTATTCGATGATTTTCCGGGCAAATAATTATCAGACTTTTGGCATGAATTGAAAAGCAACCCCAGTCCAATACCAAAATATATGATTGCATTTTTCATCCAAAACTTCATTTTTCTTTTCTCTTTTTGCCTGATACAGGTTTTACTTCAAAAAAAAACCTTATGAAAACATAAGGTTGTATTCATTTTATACTGATTAGTATTCCCAAAGATCCTGTTCAAAATTGAATATTCTATCTTCTATCCGTTTTGATTCGAGCATTGCATTTTTCCCTGTTAAATAAGCACTAATTCCCCTGTTGTTATAAACGTTTTCTTCTTCAACTATATAGCTGTTAAATGCCCTTTTAATAAACAGGTCGTCAAATGATACTTGCAGCGCTGAGTTATATGGATTCAAAACCAGGTTTGATGCTAATAATGGCCTAGCCTCTGGATAATATATCCAAAATAGTTTTTGGCGCTGAACCTGGTCAGGTGAATCACCAGGCCTGACAAACTCACGGATTGGGCAAATCCCAATAATCCGTACATTCAAAGTTGAATTCCCTTTGTCGAAATACCATTCTTCCTTAATCAGGTATTGCTTGATATCATTCGGTCTCATTTCACCCTGAATAGTAACCATCGTACGTTCACCTGTATCAAAATCTATTTTTTCCTCTTGAGTTGCTTCGGCACCAAATGATGCTTTTACCTGATCAAAGGACATTGGTACTGTAAAATTATCGTCTAAACTTGCATCGTAAGGTGTAATTTGTCCATTTTCAATACCATCCAGTAACAATGAAATTAAATTTACTCTTCCTTTAATTTCTGCTGTTGGGTAAAACAATGGAATATTGATCTTTTCCCTTAAATCAATAATCCTCCAAATTTTTTGCGACCAAAATACATCCGATTCGCGAACCGACGGTAAAGGCATTGGTTTTTTCTGAATTATATCCGTGCGTTTAAATGCACCGTCAATGATTTGTGCCTGAGAATGTTTTCCTGATAATGCCAGTACGAAAACAAATACTCCTAAATATGCAACTAACTTTCTCATAATTAATTTACTTTGAGTGAAACTGGAATGAGATCGCGCGTACTCCCATCGTCTCCAATTGCTTTTATATTACTTATATAAACTATAGTCCCGGGCTGTACCCTTTTTAACTGTTCTTTCTGTTCGGCGGTGAAACGGTTTGATTTTGAGGATTTCCTATCGATATACCCCCCTGCAATAGTTGTTTGTATCTCGAATTCAGTTACTTTATATTTAAAATCGAAATCGAAATCCACAAGTACTGCCATAACACCATCTTCCACCTGCAATCTTTCCTTTCTGATATCTCCTCCTGATAAACCTGCAACCTGGGCAACCGGATCGGGAACCTTTTTTACACGCCAATCAGTTGTTCCTATTAATTTTCGTGTGCCATTAATGTTGGCAAAAACACTAACTTTTGTGCGTTTACCCTGTTCGTCGAGTTCTGTTGGCCGAATAAGATATGAATCTCCCGATTTGGTAACTTTACCATTTGTCATTTCAACCTGCAAATCTTCTTTTGGAATTCCACTGGCAATATCAAAAGGGTTATCCAATCCTCTGTAAAATACATTCATCCGGGTTGCCGACATGGTTATCCCAGGCTTTGTAACCTGATAAGTCTGCTCAAATTTGTAATCTTTAAAAATTCCATCCGGAGTTTTGTATTTTATCAGTCCGCTCCATTTAAAAACACCGGGCTCGTTGGTTCCGACCTTATAAATAGCTTTTCCATCGGCCACTGAAGCTTGATTTCCATTTATAAATATTTGTGGTTGTTGGGTAGTATCTTCAGCGGCAAGAAAAACTTCTGCTTCATAAGGTTCTCCCTGAAAAACTACATTTGAATTGGCAATTACCCTTGCACCAAGTTTATTAAATTTGAATGATCCTGCATCAATTTGAGAATAGAGATAATTTAGCACGTTTGATTCAGAATTTTTAACATCAATTTGAATTTTTGAAAGTACAGTAAGGATTGCAGCCATTGGTGTATTTTCGAAAAAGAGAGATTCCCAGGTTTTTTTCTCATTTCCCTTTTTTGCATCCCCTTCCGGATCGGCTGTTTCAAGTGCTTTTAAAATTGTTTCCTTAAGATCAACATCTTCTTCATCAAGAAGTCCAACAAGTTCATTTTTATAACTAATAATTTTTTCTTTAAGTACTTCTGCATTTTTCTGTTTGATCATATACTCAGAAGTACCATTCAAATCGTCCTGTTTTTTAACTTCAAGGGTATCACCCTTTAAAGTAATTATAATAAAAGAGTTTGGTTCGTATGGATTTTCTTCACTAATTAATTCACTGCCAGAATACACCACAAGATTTTCTTTTAAATTAGATATATAATCTGTCAACTCCTTTGTCTTTTTCTGAACTTCGTCCGCTTTTTGTTTCCATTCCTGAACTTTTGCAGGATTTTCAAGATAAGCCTGCTCGAATGAAGAATATATCTGTTGATTCTTCATGTCAACAGCGTTTAAAGTATGAATCAGACTTGAATCGATTAACCTGAATGCCTCAAGAACTTCTGCTGCAACATTAAGCGCCAACATTGCTGTCAGCACTATGTACATCATATTTATCATCTTTTGCCTCGGGGTTTCCGGGCAATTTTTTGCACCCATAATCTTGTTCTACAATTATTACTTTTTATAACTCATTGCACCCAACATATTGCCATAAATGGTGTTTAATGATTCAAGATGTTTATTAAGTTGTTCTGCATTTTCCTTGTATTTTTTCAATTCTTCAACCGAGGAAGCCAGAATACTGTTCATAGCCAACAAATCTTTGCTAAAATTCTGGTTAGCTATAAATTGCTCCTCTGTGCCTTTTAACTGACTTTCAAAATTTGAGTTTAACACGCTCAAATTACCGTTCAATTTCTGGATATTGGTAGAGTACTGTTTTGAACTATCTTTAATACTTTCCATTTCTGTCATTACCGAATTACCAGCATTATTGTAGTTTTCTGCAAGTTTTTTGGTTGTTTCAGTAATAATAGAAGAGAAGTCTTCGCCGCTCTTTTGCATTCTTTGAATTGCTTCAATCCCGGATTCTGATATTTTTTTTGCGGAAGATGAATATGATTCAATTAGGCTTCCAACAGAATTATCAATTGCAACATTTGCCTTGTTGTTTATTTCCGTAAAATTGTTCATCGATTCAGAAGCTGAGCTTAAGTTTTTTACATATATATCTGTAGCAAGCGTTGCTGAAGATATATCGCTTATGCCTTTAGCAGTATTGCTCAAATTTGTTAACCCTTTGCCAACATTACTGAGAAGTTCAGGTGTTAATTCATTGCTGCCAAATAAATCGCTGATGCCATTTTTACTTTTCTTCCCTAATTGCTCAAAGTTTTCAAGTTCATATTCCTCGTTCAACTCCGGGTAAACTTTGCTCCAGTCAGGCATTTCAAGTGGCGGCTCAAAAGCAGATAAGAAGAAAATAAATGCCTCAGTTATAAGACCAACTGCAAGCAATGTTCCTGAATATTTCAAATGCTCAAGTTTGAACAATGCACCAATCATAACAATTGCTGCACCCCATCCATAAACATAACCCATGAAAGTTTTCCAACGTTTTGTTTTAATCAGCTCTCCTATATTCATATTATTATCAAAAAAGGTTTGTAAAATCTTTTAAAAATCCTGTCCAAAAGTAGATCTGACGCAACGGAATCCAATATATGATTTGGTTGTGTCCTGATATTCATAATTCCTGGTGGAAACCTGTATAAAAGAAGCTATATCTTTCCAGGATCCGCCACGTATTACTTTACGTTTCATAACTGGCGGCTCATCGGCACGTGCGTTGTATGTAAAAGTTGGATTTAAATCACCAAAATAATTATACCCAGCTTCATCATATGCAGTTTCTGTCCATTCTGCCACATTTCCTGACATATCATAAATACCATATTCATTGGGATCGTAACTACCTACTTTCATTGAAGCTATACCTCCGTCTTCGACATAATTACCGCGCAAAGGTTTGAAGTTGGCAAGAAAAACTCCTTTATCATCACGAGTGTAATATCCACCCCAGGGATACATTGAAAAGTTTTTTCCTCCACGGGCCGCATATTCCCATTCGACTTCAGTTGGCAAACGGTAAGCCTGCAAAGTCGCTTCTTTCTTAGAAGTTAAATAATCTTTTTGAATTTTTGTTCTCCAGTTGCTAAATGCAAGAGCTTGTTTCCAGGTAACTCCAACAACAGGATAATCATCAAAACCCGGATGCCAAAAATAACGTGTAGCCAAAGGTTCATTATAAGAATAAGTAAAATCGCGTATCCATGCCAAAGTATCAGGATAAACATGAACCTGATCCTGCATGATGAATGAAGAACGGTTAGTTATTGGAACCAATTCTCCTTCTGCATTGTACACGTTTCCTTCATATTGTTGGGTTTTGAAATTATAACTGTTGCTCCGTTGAGCAGCCTGGTGCAAATCAATCCACCAATATTCATAAACAAGTTTTCGCGGATCAACTTCTTTCTTTCCAAAGAATCTCTCATTTTCAGGGATATATAAATCCGTCATAGCCATTTGGTAATCCGGGTCATTCCAATCAATTTTTTCGCGCCAGTTTATTGTTGGCGGGTCAATCGGATTGCCGTCCCTGTCCTCTGTGGTTAAGAATTCAGGATATTGATCGCCGAGCATTTTACGGGCAATTGAATCCTTTACCCAATACACAAATTGTCTGTATTCATTGTTTGTGATTTCAGTGTCGTCCATCCAAAAAGCTTCCTGCGAAACTGTTTTAGTAGGAATGCCGGCAGTACTTGGGTCCTGGTCGCTTGGACCAATGTTGAAACTACCTTTCCGCACAAACACCATTCCATATGGTTGGGATTCTCTCCATTTTGGCCTGCTTTGTACCCCAACCAGCTCACCATTCCCTGACTTGCTGCATCCGGTAAAAATGAACACAATCCAAAACACAAATGCAATTAAAATAAGTTTTTTCATCTGTTTTAATCTTTTATCCTTAAAGCAAAACATGAAACTTTTTTTCAAATCTTTTTTTTGAAAAAAATACAGAAAGGTCAGTTTCATTGCTAATAAATATCATTTTTTTATAAAAATCTAATACTCTTATATTTTTGGTTCCGGTTTCTTTCTAAATCCAAAGAATAACTCACGAAAATTTCATGCGATCCAAAACCATAATGCGATAATGACGAAGTCACTAAATCAAAAGAATAACCAAACTTCAATCCATTTTCCATTTCCATTCCCATTAAAAGTGCAATAGCGTCCTGCACGCGATAGCTTATACCCCCCCAAAATCGATCGTTAAAAACAATATTTGCATTTAAATCTAATTGCCAAAATGCCAAATCAGATTTAAACAAGAACGAAGGTCGCAACTCAAATAACGGATCAGACAATTTAATATTGTATCCCCCCATTAAATAGTAGTGGCGAGCCAAATATGTACTTGCCAAATCGCTAAACTTTATTGAAGCCTGGTTGATATGTGTAACCGAAGCACCAACAAAGTACTGATTTGATGACAAATACAACCCAAATCCAGCATCCAGTGCCATTTGGCTAACATCCCCCTGTGGAATTCCCGGGTCGGAATTAGGTTGGGTATAAATCCCAAAATCGTCTTCAGGAACTTCCCATTCGCCATTGATGCTTTTATTGAGCAAACCTAACGAAAACCCAATTCCAAGTTTCTTATTTCCAAGGGCTTTACTGTAAGCATAATTGGCATTTATTTGTGTATTCTTCTCAAATCCTAATTCGTCGCTAACAATGTTTAACCCTATTCCACCCGGCGAACCAAATGCATTGATTGCAGCATCAGCACTAAATATCAATGTTTTAGGCGCCCCTTTGCCTCCTGACCACTGATAACGGTTTAGTATTATACCATTAATTTTTCCCTCTGCGCCCGCAAACCCCGGGTTCACTCCCAACTTGTAAAACATGTTGTTGGTAAACTGTGGATCCTGCTGGCCAAAGGCCACTAAATTAACTATAATTACTAAATATAAAAAAGAAAATATTTTTTTCATTTACTTGATGGGATGCTGCTTAAGTAGTCTTTTCAATTCTGGTTAAAGAAAGAAAAAATTGTGATTTGAAACAAACTTCTGTGACCATTGTATCCAAAGAACGTTGGCATTAATACATTATTTTAATACTTCGTCAATTTTTTGGATATAATTGAGCCACAAACTGGGTATTTCGTTGTTGGAAGCAACAACATATTCATTTTCAGTACATGCAAAATGGAACTTTGTTTTTACGTCGGTTTCAATTTCAATCCACCACTGGTTTGTATTTGTATTTCTATAAAAAACAATAGGTTTTTCAATGCCTTCAACCTCCACCTGAAACACAATGCAGTTTTCGTTTGAATCAGGTTTTTCGTTGTCCCTGTTTACAAAACCCTCCAAAAAATACCAAATTATTTGTGCGGCAAGTTTCACTGTTAAGTCATTTTTATCCTTTTCTATTAATAAGTCAAACAACCCAAAAACTTTTAAACGATTACTGAGCCCTGCATATTTTGCCAACTGACATGCCTCTTCGCTTCGCAAACCATTGGGGGAAACCCTCAGTACGCCAGGCGCATCTGAATACTTTAGTGAATTGACATCAAACGAAAGAAAATCAGTATTCCGAATTACCGGTTCCGCAATTGTAATATTGTCTCGCAAACTGCCGAGCCGAATGTGATTGCCGCTATTTTGTATTTTGTTGATACTTTCGGAAATGATAAAATGGCTTTGAAAACCAATTACATTGAAGTGAAAAAGCCCGGGCTTTTTAATAAATAACCTTGAAAGATAATTGTTTGAGTCAAATGGTTCTCTTCCTTTTTTTATGTCGAGGAAAGCATCAACTGTTGAAAACGTGAAAAATCTATCGCCCTTGAAAGCTTCGCAAACACCAATACTCAAATCCTGGCTCCCACCTAAAATTACTGTAACAATTTTTAATTCATTAAAATAATCAACAATATCGCGCAGTGCCTGATAATTTCCTTTTATGCTTCTCGCCGGTTTTAAATTACCAAAATCTGCAATCTTATATTTGGTATCGAAATTCGAAAGTTGATAAAGTTCGGCCCGAATTTTATCAGTAGATTCGGGAGAATATGTATCTTCCTTCCTGCTGTCAAATGGAATCCCAATGATGGCAACATTCACTTTTGAGAAATTTTCTGCTGAAAGTACCTGAGAATTTTTTTCGATGGCGGCGCCTAACGAATACTTCCAATTTAAATGACCGGAATTATGAAACTGCGAAAAATCAACCAAATTGAAATAGTATTGCACATCCATATTGAAATTTTTGCTTGCAAAAATAAAGGCAAATGCTAATCCATTTGCCCTTTTTCTTTATTTTTTTCTTCCTCTTTTTGATTTTGGTTCCGGCGATTCGGCGATTATTTTCATACAATCTTCGAGCGTCAGTTTTTCAGCCTCCACTTTTTTAGGGATTTTGTAATTCCCTTTTTTATAAGAAATGTATGGTCCCCAGCGTCCGTTTAAAACTCGCAATTCGGGTTCCTCGTCAAAAACACTGATCACCGCTTTTTCGTCTTTTTCGCGTTTAGCTTCAATCAACTCAATGCCGCGGCTAAGAATAACTTCGTAAGGATCATCTTCTTTCCCGAGAGAAACAAATTTATTGTCGTGCCTTATGTACGGGCCAAACCTGCCAATCGAAACAGTAACTTTTTTGTTTTCATATTCGCCCAGATCGCGCGGAAATTTGAACAATTCGAGTGCTTCTTCAAGTGTTATGTTTTCAATGTGCTGTCCAGAGCGCAAACTCGAAAACTGTGGTTTTTCGCCTTCACCGTCTGCCGAACCTTCGCCTAACTGCGCCAATGGGCCAAACCTGCCAATTTTCACTGAAACTTCTTTCCCTGTTTTAGGATCGATTCCAAGTATCCGTTCGCCTTTTGAGCGTTCAGAGTTCTGAATGGCGTCTTCAACTTTATGGTGAAATGGTTGATAAAATTTATCAAGCATATCATTCCAAACCAATTTACCTTCTGCAATATCGTCAAATTCAGCTTCAACACTTGCAGTGAAATTATAGTCCATTATTTCATCGAAATTATCGACAAGATAATCTGTAACTACCATTCCAATATCGGTAGGGAAAAGTTTTGATTTTTCAGCACCTGTGATTTCAACATTATTCTTTTCAGTAATTTTTCCGTTTTTTAATGACAAAACATCAAAACTCCGTTCAACCCCAGGTCGATCTTCTTTTACCACATAATTGCGGTTCTGAATAGTCGTGATAGTTGGTGCATAAGTTGAAGGACGACCGATCCCCAGTTCTTCCAAACGTTTTACCAACGAAGCTTCAGTGTAGCGCGGTGGGCGCTGCGTAAAACGCTGTGTTGCAACAACCGTCGACATTTCCAGTTTATCTTTTGCTTTTAAAGGCGGAATAATCACATCGCTGCTGCCATTTCCATTGCCCTCATCATCTGACGATTCCATGTAAACCTTCAGGAAACCGTCGAATATCAACACTTCGCCTGTCGCAACAAATTTTTCTTTATCATTTGATATTGAAATCGACACAGTGGTTTTTTCAAGAATTGCATCGGCCATTTGTGAGGCAATTGTACGTTTCCAGATCAGGCCGTATAAACGTTGTTCCTGGTTTGATCCTTTAATTTCTTCATTCGCCATGTAGGTCGGACGAATTGCCTCATGTGCTTCTTGAGCCCCTTTTGTGTTAGTTTTATAATTCCTGATTTTTACATATTCTTCGCCATGCAATTCAACGATTTTTTGTTTTGCAGTGTTGAGTGCCAATCCCGACAAGTTGACCGAGTCGGTACGCATATATGTAATGAACCCATTTTCGTATAAACGTTGCGCAACACTCATGGTTTGCGATACTGAAAACCCAAGTTTCCGGCTAGCTTCCTGTTGCAGGGTTGAAGTGGTAAAAGGTTTTGCCGGGGTTCGTTTCCCAGGTTTTTTAACCACGTCTTCAATTGTAAATAGCGCAGTTTTGCATTTTTCAAGAAATGCCATCGCTTCATCGTGCATGCTGTAACGCGTGGAAAGTTCAGCTTTCAATTCAGTGATATTTCCTTCTTTGTCGGGTACAAGAAAAATACCGATAACGCGGTAAAATGCCTCACTTGTAAAGCCAATTATATCGCGTTCCCTTTCAACAATCAAACGAACGGCAACCGACTGAACACGACCGGCAGAAAGTGAAGGTTTCACTTTTTTCCAAAGTACCGGAGAGACTTCGAAACCAACAATTCGATCCAGAATCCTACGCGCTTGTTGTGCATTTACAAGGTTAACATCAATATCCCTTGGATTTTTGACAGCCTCCAAAATTGCATCTTTTGTAATTTCATGAAAAACGATGCGCTTCGTATTCTCGGGTTTCAGTTTCAAAACCTCTTTCAAATGCCAGGCTATTGCTTCTCCTTCGCGGTCTTCATCGGAAGCGAGCCAAACCATTTTTGCATCTTTCGAGAGTTTTTTCAGTTCAGTAACTATTTTCTTTTTATCGGGGGAAACAATGTATTTTGGTTGAAATTTATTTTCAATGTCGATACCGAAATCTTTTTTCTCTAAATCTCTGATATGCCCCATGCTCGAAGTGACAAAAAAATCTTTGCCAAGAAATTTTTCTATGGTCTTTGCCTTTGCAGGCGACTCGACAATTACAAGGTTTTCGTACATATTTTTTTGAAAATTTTTTGCAAATTAAAGCAAATCAATTGCTAAGTTCAAAATTTATAGCACTATTTTTTTATTTCCATTGAATTGAAAATGATGAATTTATTTTTCCAATTCCGAAATATTCATTACATCAGATGCGTTTATTTTGTTGTTGCGGACATAGAATCATATATCTTTGCCCACTATTTAAATATAAAAATTCATGCCGAATCAGGAAGTTAGTTTTAAAAAATACATTATTTGGTTTTGGGGGTTATTTTTAGCTTTGTTGCTTGCAGCCTTTTTGTTTTTCTATTTATTATCAAACGGAACATTAGGTTTTATGCCGAGTTTCGAAGAATTGGAAAATCCTAAAAGTGTACTCGCCTCCGAAATGCTTTCTGCCGATGACAAAATACTCGATAAATACTTTATCCACGAAAACCGCTCCTATGTCGATTACAAAAATATACCGACGCATTTGGTAGATGCATTGATTTCAGCCGAAGATATCAGGTTTTATAATCATTCAGGAATCGATTTGCGGGGATTGGTACGTGTATTTAAAGGAATAATTACTCTGGATTCCAGTTCGGGTGGAGGTAGTACTTTAAGTCAGCAATTGGCAAAAATGCTCTTCCCGCGAGAAGAAAATACGGGTAAAATAAAACTGGTGCTGCGTAAATTTAAAGAGTGGATTATCGCCGTTAAACTTGAGCGCAGTTACACAAAAGAGGAAATCATTTTAATGTATTTGAATAAATACGACTACCTGAATAATGCAGTAGGAATTAAATCGGCGGCACAGGTTTATTTTAGTATTCCGCCTGATTCATTGCAATTGCACCAGTCGGCAATGTTGGTAGGGATGGCAAAAAACTCTTCACTTTTTAATCCTGTACGTCGCCCCGAAATGGTTCTCGAACGGCGTAACGTGGTTTTAAACCAAATGGAGAAATACGGATTCATTTCCGAAACCGAAAGAGATTCTATAAAACTTTTACCGCTTGATTTAAAATACAGCAAAGTCGATTACAAATCGGGCCCTGCACCTTATTTGCGTGAATATCTGCGATTAACCCTAACTGCCAATAAACCTGATCCCGACAAATATGCTTCGTGGCAAAAGCAGAATTATATTGAAGATTCTAACGAATGGGAAATCAATCCTCTTTATGGCTGGTGCAATAAAAATGTAAAACCAAACGGGGAGCATTACAATATATACTCCGATGGGTTAAAAATTTACACCACCATTGATTCGCGGATGCAACAATATGCAGTTGAGGCAGTTGAAAAACATTTGCGATATGATATTCAGCCAATGTTTGATGGAAGTATTAAAGATTTGCGCAATCCGCCTTTTGGCAATAATATGACAAGCGATGAAGTTGATGGCTTGCTCGACCGTTCAATAAGACAAAGTGAACGTTACCGGGTTTTGCGGCAAAGTGGTTTAAACATGGCAGAAATAAAGGAGAATTTTGGCCAGCCTGTTGAAATGACAATTTTTTCGTGGGAAGGAGAAATCGACACAACCATGTCGCCCATTGATTCGATAAAATGGTATTTGCGTTTTTTCAGGTCGTCGATCATGGCAATGGAACCTGAATCGGGGAAAGTTAAAGCATATGTTGGAGGCCCAAATTACAAGTATTTTATGTACGACATGGTAAAAATGGGGAAACGCCAGATTGGTTCCACAGTGAAACCATTTTTATACACGCTTGCTATGCAAAATGGGTTGACTCCCTGCACCAAAGTTCCGTTTGTAAACCAACAATTTCAGCAGCCCGATGGGTCAATATATGAACCAAAAGATTCGGAGCGCGATGACCCGATGGAAGGCAAGATGGTAACACTGAAATGGGGTTTGGCCAATTCAAAAAACAGGATTTCGGCTTGGGTGTTGAAACAATTCAGTCCGCAAGCGGTAGTGGAATTAATGAAACGCCTTGGTATTTATAGCCCAATCGACCCGGTAAACTCAATGTTTTTGGGAACTTCGGACGTTACTTTATATGAAATGGTGGGTGCTTTTAATACTTACACAAATCTCGGGGTTTATGTGAAACCCTATTTTGTTACCCGAATTGAAGATCGTTACGGGAACGTGATTGCTTCGTTCCAGCCCGACAGGCAAGAAGCTATTGACGAACAAACCGCCTACCTTATGCTGAACATGTTGCAGGGAGTTATAAACGAAGGTACAGGAGTCAGGTTGAGAGGACCTCGTGAGTATGGAAAATTCAAAATGCCGATTGCAGGGAAAACCGGAACAACACAAAACCACTCCGATGGCTGGTTTATTGGTACAACTCCCGCATTGACCGCAGGTGTTTGGACAGGCGCCGATTTGCGGAGCATCCATTTCCGAACACTTTCATCGGGACAGGGCGCAAACCTTGCATTACCTATTTGGGGCTGGTTCTTTAAAAAAGTTTTGGCAGATTCTACCCTCGGAATTACTGAGGACATGACCTTTAAGGCACCACTTTATTTTAATATCGATTTGAATTGCGATGACGTTGAAAATGTTAAAAAGAATAAAGATACCGATGAGTTTTTTTAGAACTTATTGCTCCTGATTTTTTCAAACTGCAAATCTTCAAATTTCTTGCCTTCCCTTAATTTTACAGGATATCCAACGGCAATAATACTAAGTACCCTGAAATGAGCCGGAATTTCCAATATATCCTGTAAATATTTTTCTGAGGATTTTGTTTCTGAATACATCCGGTTGCGAACCTGAATCCAGCAACTTCCAAGCCCCAGTGATTGTGCAGTTAATTGTAGCAGGATTGAAGCAATCGAACAATCCTCAACCCATGCATCGTTTACAGTTTCATCAGCGCAGATTACAACTGCCAGCGTTGCAGTTTTCAACGAACTCGCACCGTGTGGCTTGCAATTTTTTAATTTCTGAATTGTTTCTGTTTCATCAACAAAAATAAAAACCCAGGGATTGATTCCTTTTGAAGAAGGTGAACTCAAAACAGCTTCTTTTAATATATTAAGTTTTTCGGGTTCTATAACTTGTTCTGTGTATTTTCTGATACTCCGGCGGGTGCGTAAAATCTCAATCATTTCGTTTTCAATTTTTTATTCTTCTTCTTTCGCAGCGAAGCTGCTTGAAAAATACATTTCTTATTTTGTCCTTTTTCTAACATACTTTTGCAGCGATGCTGCTTTTTTATAAGCATTTCAATAGTAAAAGAACTTTTCGCAATTATTCTAAAAAAGAATTCCATTCGCCAATCGACAAATGGAATTCCTTTCTTATTGCTTTATCTTTTAGGGAAGGTTAGGTGGGGGTGGTTATCCACACTTCGAAGAACCGCAAGAAATACAAGTCAAGCAACCTTCCTGATAAATAACTTCATCGGAACCACATTCGCCGCATTTTGAATCTTCGGCCAAAGTCCCGTCGGGAATGTATTTTTTCAGTGCCCGCGCAACTCCGGCTTTCCAGGAGTTGATTGTTTCGTTGTCGAGTTGCAGGCTTGTAACCAAATCAACAATTTTATGGATTGGCATCCCGTGGCGTAATGTTCCCGATATCAGTTTTGCATAGTTCCAGTAAACCGGGTTGAATTTATGAGAAAGCCCTTCAATCGTTGTTTTATAACCGCGTGAGTTGATATATTGGAAATCGTACCGCGAAGTTTCCTCGTCTTCACGGCTTTTGATGATATAACCTTTAGTTATAGATCGTGGTAATAAAATACCGTCTTCATCATCAGAAAAACCCGTGAAAATTTCGTAAGGTTTGTTGCCTAGCAATCCAACAAAAGCAATCCATTTGTCTTTATTATTCTGAAAACGTACAACGTCTGCTTCCAATTTTTCGGGGCGGATTGTAGGGAATCCGGTACTTTTTTTCTTCTCTTTTTCGTCAGTTGAAATAAGAACGCCCGAACGCGAACCATCGCGGTAAACAGTAACACCTTTACAGCCCGACTTCCATGCTTCAAAGAAGAGTTCGCCAACTAATTCTTCCTTTGCATCAGCGGGAAGGTTGATTGTTACACTGATTGAATGGTCGACCCATTTCTGAATCCTTCCCTGCATCCGCACTTTTGCCAGCCAGTCAACGTCGTTTGAAGTGGCTTTAAAATATGGCGAAACTTTAACCAGCTCGTTTAATTCCTCCAGCGAATAATCGCGGTTGGTTTCGTATCCGTTTGCTTCCATCCATGTTTTAAATTTATGGTGGAAAACGATATATTCTTCCCAAGTGTCGCCCAATTCGTCCGTAAAATCAACACGAACATCTTTATCGCCTGGATTAACTTTTCTGCGGCGTTTGTAAACAGGCATAAAAACGGGTTCTATTCCCGAAGTAGTTTGGGTCATCAAACTTGTTGTACCAGTTGGCGCAATTGTGAGTAAAGCAATATTTCTGCGACCGTATTTTACCATTTTTTCATACAGAACAGGGTCAGCATCTTTGATGCGGTTAATCATTGGGTTATTTTTTTCCCTTTCGGCACTGTAAATTGTAAACGCGCCGCGATCTTTTGCAAGGTAAACCGAAGAACGGTATGATTCCAAAGCGGTGGTTTTATGGATTTCTTCTGAAAAATCAGTTGCGATTTCGCTGCCATAACGCAATCCAAGCGCTGCAAGCATATCCCCTTCGGCAGTAATGCCAATCCCTGTACGACGTCCTTCGCTTGCCTTCTTTTTAATGTTTTCCCAAAGGTTTTTTTCTGTGAATTTAATATGTTCGTCTTCGGGGTCGTCGTTTACTTTTTCAAGGATTGCATCAATTTTCTCCAATTCCAAATCGATAATATCGTCCATTATCCTTTGGGCATAATGTACGTGTTCTTTGAACAAATCGAAATTAAATTTTGCCTCCTTTGTAAATGGTTCTTCAACATACGAATAAAGGTTGATTGCCAAAAGCCGGCAACTATCGTACGGACAAAGCGGGATTTCGCCACAAGGATTTGTAGAAACTGTGCGGTAACCTAAATCGGCATAACAATCAGGGATCGATTCATTGATGATATTATCCCAAAACAAAATTCCGGGTTCGGCTGATTTCCATGCGTTTTTTACAATTTTCGACCACAAATCCCCGGCCACAATTTCTTTTGTGTAAATCGGTTTTTTCGATTCAATTGGATATTGCTGTGTATAAGGTGTGCCTGTTTCAACGGCACGCATAAAATCGTCCTGCAATTTAACCGAAACGTTTGCTCCTGTTACTTTTCCCTGCTCCAATTTTGCATCGATAAAGTTTTCTGAATCGGGGTGTTTAATCGAAACGGACAACATTAATGCACCACGCCGCCCATCTTGTGCAACTTCACGGGTTGAGTTTGAATAACGTTCCATAAAAGGCACAATTCCTGTTGAAGTGAGTGCCGAGTTTTTTACCGGTGAACCTTTTGGGCGGATATGCGACAAATCATGCCCCACCCCACCACGGCGTTTCATCAATTGCACCTGCTCCTGGTCGATTTTCATGATTCCGCCGTAAGAATCGGAATTGCCATCGTTTCCAACAACAAAACAATTTGACAGCGATGCAATCTGATAATCGTTGCCGATACCTGTCATCGGACCACCTTGCGGAACAATGTATTTAAATTCTTTCAACACGCCGTAAATCTCATCTTCAGTAAGTGGATTTGGGTAGCGTTGCTCAATCCGCGCAATCTCTTTTGCCAACCTGTGGTGCATATCATCAGGCGTTAGTTCAAAAATATTCCCAAAAGAATCTTTCAGTGCATATTTATTTACCCACACTCGCGCCGCGAGATCATCACCCTTGAAGTACTTTAATGAAGCCCGAACTGCTTCCTCCTGATTGTAGATTTTTTTGCCAACTGCAACTTTTTCGGATACTTCGCTTAATGCCATTTTGTTAAATTATATTTTAAAAAATTAATAGTTAAAATTTTTGGGGAATTTGTATTTCCTCATCTCTGGGTTTATGTGCTGCAAGATAGGATACAATCCAAAATAACAGCACACTTTCTTTGGCAAAAAAATCAAAAGTTATCAACTTTTATGTGTTAGTGTACTGATTGACTGTATGTTATCCTTATACTATCTACGGATTGTTGACAAAAAGTAGAAACTTTTTTATGGAATAAATTATTTTTTTGTTCAGATTTTCAGTTTGTTTGGGTTGTTTTTTTAGAAAAATATTCCCATCAAATTCTAATCCAAAACAGGGGCAATGTTGAAAACTTTTTTGATGATATGTTTAGTAGAACCCACATTTTTTGCTACATAATTGCTGCAAATTTGTGAAGCTTTTTCGCGTTCATTTTTATCATCGATTAGCATATTCAGTGTTTGCCGGAGTTCATCGGCATTTGAAATTGAAAATGCACCGCCTTCAGAAATTAAATCAACAGCTTCTTTAAACTTTTTGTAATTCGGGCCAAAAATAACGGGCAAACCAAAAGTAGCTGCTTCGAGTATGTTGTGAATGCCCACGCCAAAGCCGCCTCCGATATATGCAATATCTCCATAACGATAAAGCGATGAAAGCAAACCCACCGAATCAATTATCAACACCTCATACTTGTCTATTTCTATTTCGGAGACTTTACTAAACGAAATGGCCGGTTTTTTCAACAATTGATGAATTCTGTTGATATTGGCAGCAGAAACTTCGTGTGCCGCTATTATGAACTTTATGTTCGCACTTTGGTTGATAAATGCTGCAAGCAGCTCCTCATCTGGCTTCCAGGTGCTTCCGGCAACAATCAACAGTGAATTTCCTTTAAACTTTTCAACAATAGGTAACTTTTTTGAATCCCTTGCAATGGCGGCCACCCTATCAAAACGCGTATCGCCCGTTACAGTAAAATTCGAAAGGCCGATAGATTTAAGCAGTTCTCCCGATTTTTCATTTTGAACAAATAAATGTTCAACCTTAAAAAGAATTTTGCGGTACCAAAGTCCCCAGGGTGTATTTTTAAAGAATTGCTGATTTTCGCGAAAAATTGCCGATACTATATATAATGGTATGTTTTTCCGCTTCAATTCTGAAATATAAAAATACCAGAATTCATATTTCACAAAAAATGCTTTTTCAGGTTTTACAATATCAAGAAAAATTTGTGCATTGCGTTTTGTGTCCAAAGGCAAATAGGCAACAATATCAGCAAGTGGGTAGTTTTTACGGATTTCGTATCCCGACGGCGAAAAAAAGGTAAGCACAATTTTGTAAAAAGGAAACTGATTTTTTAA
>JBBQPP010000023.1:0-18216 GCA_038217255.1 Bacteroidales bacterium
ATTTCTTCCATTGTGGGAGCAACTTTAGCTTTGCTTCTTAACTTTTTCAATAGTTCTTGCAATTCAGGCTTAGCTTTTTTCTTTTTGATTTTAATTAAATTCAAATCAGCCAGATTTTTCAGAATATTTTTCGCCTTAGGATTAATAATATCAACTGTAATTGTTTCCATGAAATTTTCTTTTTAACAAATATAAGAGTTTAACGTAACTTTTGCGAATCGGCTATTATATCGTCGAAATTAAGATTTGAAATCGGAATTTTGTTTTCCGACAACAAAGTTTCAAATTCAAAACGCGATAAACCGCACAACTGCGCAGCTTTTCCTAAAGTCAATTTTTGAAGCTGAAACATTCTGATTGCCAACGAAACTTTTATTTCATGTTTCAATTCTTTTTCATTTTGATTCAACGTCAAAAATATATCCGAAGGAAAATTGATTGTTATTTTCTGAGTATTCATATTTTTTATGATTATCCATTTATATACCAGTTGTAATACTAAAAAACGTCAAAGTATTAAATATGAATAAAATAAGATATTTTTTTATATTACTCAACCTGAAAACGTTTGCGGTGTTTAAACGGATAAGCAAATTATTTTCTGTTCTCAACAATACATTGTATTTTTCGGAAAATTTATAAGATGAGAATGCTGACGTTTGTTTTATTGTCGATAATATTTTCAGTTGCTTCTGCACAAAACCAGGGCGTAAAAATTGCCCTCCTGAAATATAGCGGTGGTGGCGATTGGTATGCAAACCCCACTTCGTTGCCCAATCTGATAAATTTCTGCAACATAAACTTAAAAACCAACCTTTTCCCTGAACCTTCGACAGTTGAATTAAGTTCACCCGAAATTTTCAATTTCCCTTTTATTCATGCAACCGGCCATGGTAATATAATCTTTTCTGAAAATGAAGCAAACAATTTAAGAACTTACCTCGAAGGTGGCGGCTTTCTCCATGTTGATGATAATTATGGACTGGACGAGTATTTCAGAAGGGAAATAAAAAAGGTTTTCCCTGAAAAAGAGTTGATTGAACTCCCACCATCACACCCAATTTTTCATCAAAAATATACGTTCAACGAGGGCTTGCCAAAAATTCATGAACACGACGGAAAACAACCTCAAGCGTTTGGGCTTTTTATTGATGATCGGATGGTTTTGCTTTATACCTATGAATGTGATTTGGGTGATGGATGGGAAGATATCGACGTTCACAACGACCCCGAAGAAACCAGGTTGAAAGCATTGAAAATGGGAGCAAATATTATTCAGTTTGTGTTCGGCCAATAATGCGTTATGGCAGGAATGCGTGAATGCGTTAATGAGGAAAATGGCTGCAATTTCATTTTGGAATTTAATATACTAAAAAATAAAGAAAATGTACTTATTCTTTGATACTGAAACTACCGGGCTTCCACGAAACTGGAAAGCGCCGGTTTCTGACCTTAACAACTGGCCACGATTGGTTCAACTTGCTTATTTGCATTTCGATGAAAACGGCAATAAAATTTCGGGTGGCGATTATATTATTAAACCCGAAGGTTTTACGATCCCGGCTGATGTTTCGCGAATTCATGGAATCAGCAATGAAAGGGCATTAATAGAAGGAGTTTTGCTTTTAGAGGTTTTGCAAAGTTTTCAAACATTAATTTTTGATTCTGAAATTCTTGTAGCCCATAACATGAGTTTTGACGAAAAAATTGTCGGTGCAGAGTTTTTACGTTCAGGAATGGCGAACTCAATACCTGCAAAAAGGAAAATTTGCACCATGCAAAGCACAACAAATTTCTGTGCCATTAATGGCCTTTATGGTTACAAGTGGCCAAAACTCTCAGAATTGCATTACAAACTTTTCAAAACCGGTTTTGATGAAGCACACAACGCAGCTTTTGATATCAATGCAACGGCAAAATGCTTTTGGGAATTGAGAAGACTGGGTAAGATTTAAGCGATCTTTTTATTAATAATTAAATCCTTTAAATTTTAAATTGAAAGCCCCTCCTAACCTCCCCAAGATAAAGCAATAAAAAAAAGCACCCAATTTTTCAGATGCCTATTTATTCTAATACTATTATGATATTAATCTGTTAGAACAACCAAATATTTTGAAGCTTTCCAAAAGTCATAGGTATTGTCGATAAACAATGTATCGCCCTGTTTTTTGCCTGTAAAATGAAACGAACCTTCAGGATGAACTGTAATCAATTCTGCTTTCTTAGCCATCAACCTTAGAAAATCAAAATTACGGATATCGATTTCCGTAAAATAATCACGGTTAAAATCCTTTTTCATCACAGCAGTTTTACCGATGCCGATAACACCCCCACTTTTCTCTATAATTCCATTGTCTTTCAATTCTTTCATAGTACCAAAAGCATAATATGCCTTGTTGAGTGATTCCATTTGTGAATCAATTATCTGCGATTTTTGCTGGCTTACGGTTTCTACTGCCAATATTCTTTGGTTTAACTGGACAATATCAACTTTAAGTTTTTTTACTTCCTCGGTTAAATCGGCAATTACAATATCCTGTTCATTGGCCTGTGCTTCCAAATTTTTGACCAATAATTCCAACCCTGCAATAGTTTCGCCAAGATCGCCTATTTTTAGGTTTGCATTTTTCAACTTTTTCTGCAATGAGGCTGTAAGTTCTTTGTTCTTCAGCAATAACTGATGCAGCATTGTAATATCTTCAATTATCCTTTGTTTTTGGCTTGCATTCAACTCGCGGTTGCTGCCCGACTGTACAGAAACAATTTTTTCCAATTCCTTAATTGAATCAAGATTCGCCTGGATTGCACTAAAATCATTCAAAAATGAAGCGATTGAAGAATCCTTAAAAGCAAGTACCTGCTCAAGGCTGTCTTTCGCCACTATCAGGCTTTGTGCATCTTTCTTATTATTTTGGCATGCTCCAAATACGATTATCCCTAATACAAAAAAAACTAACTTTTTCATTTTACTTTACTTTACTTTGCGCTGTTATTACATCAAATTTCAAATACAAAACTAAGAGATTTTTTGCTCACTTTATAGAACCAATTGAAAACTAATTTATTGTATCTAAAAATTAAGCTTGTTCCAATTTCAAAGTTTCAGTTGTCTGGTCGCAAACTTCAGTTGGTCCAAAATATTGAATTGGGCCCGGATACACAAATTGTGTACTGTTTGCCCACTCACTGCGTTTTGCAATAAAGTGTTTAAAAGGCGCCCCATCCAATTCAACCAAAGCTTTTTGAATAACAGGTTTCATGTGGCCCTGGCGTTTTTCCATGTTCATCATCATTGTAATTGGCACACCACCAGCAATCCATTTATCAGAGGGGGCTGTTAAATTGCGAACAGACGCCATGTAACCGGTTTTGCCCTCTGAGATTAAAAACGAAGCAGTATAACCCAATGAGTAACAGTAATCGGCATCGAAATTTGATGGAGAAGCACAACGACCCTCATATCCAAAAAAGTGGTATTGTGTACCAAATTTGCCTGAAAAACTACCTGCTTTTTTCATCTCGTCAAGTTTCACTTTCACCATTTCACCAAGCAATTTTTCCGTTTCAATCAATGAAACCTGCACGTTTCCATGTGGGTCACGGTCGAGGGTAAGCTGGTTGGCAATTCCCAGGGGGAGCGATTTAAAAACGGCAGCCGATTCAGTTGAAATTTTTTCGATAATCCATTCGGGCCGGTAGCTCTTTTTAATATTCTGGAAAATTTCGGCTGTTTTTGTTCCTTCGGCGAGAAGGTCATTCAATTCGCCAATCAAAATTTTCATTTCAGGGATAAATTCTATCAAACCTTCAGGAATCAATGCCACTCCAAAATTGTAGCCATGTTCGGCACGTTTAGCTATAATTCCTGCCATGTATTCCACAATTTGGCCAAGTGTCTGTTTTTCCTTAGCCACTTCTTCTGAAATTAGCGTAATATTAGGTTGGGTTTTTAAGGCACATTCCAATCCGACGTGTGAAGCTGAACGACCCATCAGTTTTATAAAATGCCAGTATTTTTTTGCTGAATTGGCATCACGCTGTATGTTCCCAATTAACTCTGAGTAAACTTTTGTAGCAGTATCAAAACCAAATGATGCTTCAATCATTTCGTTTTTCAAGTCGCCATCGATAGTTTTCGGACAACCAATTATCTGAACACCGGCTTTTTTTGCGGCGTAATACTCAGCCAAAACACATGCATTGGTATTAGAATCGTCTCCGCCAATAACTACCAAAGCATTCAAAGCTAAATCACGGGCAACTACCAGTCCTTTATCAAACTGTTTGGGTTCTTCCAGCTTTGTACGACCTGAACCAATAATATCAAATCCACCGGTATTTCTGTATTCATCGATAATTTCTGCTGTCAGCTCAATGTATTTGTGATCGACCAAACCACCAGGCCCTCCAAGAAACCCAAACAACCTGCTATCGGGATGTATTTTTTTAATTCCATCGAAAATTCCTGAAATAACATTGTGTCCGCCAGGAGCTTGCCCTCCGGATAAAATTACTCCAACGTTAATTGCCGGCCTGTCTTTTTTAACATCACCTTCTTCAAAAGTAATCAATGGCATTCCGTAAGTATTTGGGAAAAGTTCTGCAATTTCTTTCTGGTCGGCCACCGATTCGGTTTTGGCGCCTTCAACAAGTTTAACAGCACTTTTTAACGATTTTGGAAGTTTGGGCTGATATTTTGCCCGTTCTTTTTGTAAAGCACTAATATTCATATGATTTCAAATTTTATTGATTCCTTTTTAAACGAAATCAAAAGTAATGGATTTTAAACGTATAAACGATTGACAGTGATTTTCTTTGGTCGATTTAAAGTAAAGTTAAAAGGGAAATATCTTTAAATGCCAAAATTCAAGGTTCAATAATAAATTCCAAAGGGCAAAAAACAAATAACAAATAAATTTCAAAATTCAATTGGATAAATCCATAAACAGAAACACCATTGGAAGGCTTATGTATATTAAACGAAGCCAGCAGGCACTTTACTTTGCTTCCTTTCTACAGATTTTAATCCTGAAATTAAAATCTTTTTTACTGAGTGATTCATTTGCTTCTATATAATTGGCACCCACAGAGCCAGATGCCCTTATCAATTGTTTATTGTCTTCCAGATTCGCAACTGTTTTTGGCAATGACTTTACCCAAATCCGAACTTTATTGGCAAACTGAAACGTTCTTTCCTTCCAATGAACAGCCTGTAACTTCCCTTACGTGTCCAACACCTTTGGTTATTGGAGAGGCAGAGCCGTAAAGAACGTTTTGCGCCGGATAATATAGTTTACCTTCTTTTGTCAATTCAATTGTTTCTCCGGTTTCGGTTTTGTATTGTCCCGGCTCAAGTGCTGCATAACTGGTAACATCGGAGGTAATTTATGTATGGGCCTTCGAGATGAAAACCCGGAATTGAGCCGCGCAGTTTTTCATCGTTTATCGAACTCGCCAAAATCGCAAAATTCCGCACCAAAACTTCCTGTCTGTTTGTTGTCAAAGTTGGCAGATAGGTAGTTACCCCTTTTTTCCAAAGCTCACTTGTTGCTTTGTCGATTCCTTCCTTGGTTAAATCACTTTCGCCAAAAGCAAAAGAAACCCCTGCAAAACCATTAACCTGGTTGTCGAAAAAACCGGGTGCGATATACGTTTTGTTGTTTTCATCCTTTAACTTTTTAATCGATTTTATATCAGCGATTTTGCCGTTTTCAATCTTTATTTGAACGGGTTTTCCTGTGGCATAATGAATTCCTTCGATCATTTGTTGGGCATTTATTTGGTTCAACGGAAAAAAAAATACTGAAAACAACAGTAATCCAGCTACTTTAAAATATTTTAATACCATTTTATTCATTCTTGAAATTTATAATTTAACTTCTATATGCCCGATTCCGGATACTTGATGCTTGATACTGGATTCAATTTTACAAGGATGCCATCCCCTTCCGTTTTCCGTCTTCCTACTTCGGTTTTCCTACACTTCCAAATATTCCACTTGCGTCCATTTTTCAGTTTCTGCTGATTTTTCCAATGCTTCCAAAACTGAAACACAATTTAATATACTTTGATGCGAACGCGGTTCCTTCCCTGTTCGAAACATCTCTACCATATCGACATAATTTTTCGGTGGGTTGGTCTCTTCAAGCCTTGATATCAACTCTACCAGCTTGTCATTAGTTTCAACAAATGTTTCCCAACCATAAGCCTTTTCCTTAAAAATCAATGTGGCAAACAATCCTGATGAAAATTTCAGGCTGGCATTTCCATATTTTCCGTTTCTATTGATTCTAACCTGATTGATATCTTCACCAAAAATATACATTAGAGCTTGAACAATGTGAACACCATAAAAGAAAATTCCACCGTATTGAGAGTCCAAATCGGCTGTTCCGGTGCGGATAACCTGACTTATTTTCCCCATAGCAGCAAGCTGTTTTTTCATGTCGAAAGTAGAATCTGTTTGAGCAATTGAGCTATAGGATGTCACCGGAGTTCCAACCTTTTTCGCCATTTGCAAAAATTCCTTTCCTTCGGCCGCACGGTAGCAAAATGGTTTGTCAATAAAAGTTGGCACTCCAGCTTCTACAAATGGAGTAGACGCTTCAAGGTGGTATTTAGGATGCCTGTGATCAACAATCAGTGCATCAATTTTCCCTATCATTTCAAGCGGATCAGAAACCTGGTTTGGGATTGCACCTTTTTCCATTGCCGCTTTTGCAAAAGCATCAGTTTCGCCCCAAACATATTTTACTTCAGCTCCTGGAAATTTCTTGTCAATATTGAAAAGCTTTCCAAACCCAATAGTATGTGAATTCTCAGCACCAATTATTCCGATTCGTATTGGTTTTTCTGCGTGGTTTGCGAATACCTGACTAACAATTCCGGGGACAGTTGCTGTTAATGCAACTCCTTTTCCAGCCGTTTTTATAAAATTTCTTCTTGTGTTCATATTCTCAGTTATAGTTTCATTTCCCAACCTTTTTCATATTCCCGCGACCATAATTTTTGGGCTTCTTTGTCCCCCAGAATATGGCCGTTTTCATGATTTATTTCTAAGGAATGGCCAACCCGCTGTGCAATATTCCCGAGTTGAACGAGCAAGGTACTTTTATGCCCCGAATCAATATCCGATTTGAGTTCCTCTCCTTTCAAAATATTATTGAAAAGATTGCGTATGTGCAGTGCATCCAAATGTCCGGCCGGATTTGCCGCATCTCGTGGGTCGATTTCCTTTGCATCTTTTACCTCCTTCACAAGGTTGTTTTTCAAATCGTAAACTTTGTATTCGTTTCCACCGGAAATAAGCAAAGAACCATTTTCTCCATAAAATTCAACGCCAACCGAGCTACCTTCCACAGTTCGTCCATTACAACTCCTTCCTTCCCAGGTCATCAAAACGTTTTCTTTAAAATCGAGGTTTATAACCTGCGTGTCAGGAGTTTCCCAGTCATCCGAGTAACGAAACCGCCCCCCATTTGAACTCACTTTAGTAGGATAATCCACTCCAAGCCCCCAGCGGAGCAAATCAATCATGTGGGTGCCGTTATTGAGCGCCTCGCCTGTTCCCCAGTGCCAGAACCAGTGCCAGTTGTAATGGACAATATTGTCTTTGTATGCTTTTCGTGGAGCGGGTCCCTGCCACAAATCCCAATTCAATCCTTCAGGTACCCGAACTACTTTTCCTATTCCTATTGATTCGCGGTTGTTAGTGTACCAACCTTTTCCAAAATATGGACGGCCAATAATCCCTGTTTTCAAGTCGTTGATTGCCTGGACTACATTAGGCCACGACCTGCGCTGATTTCCCATTTGTATCGATTTTTTATATCGGGAAGCTGCTTTAACAAGCATTTCTCCTTCAGCCGGATTGTGGCTGCACGGTTTTTCGAGATAAACATGTTTACCAGCCTGTAACGCAAGCAGTGCTGCCGGTGCGTGCCAGTGGTCTGGCGTTGCAATTACCATCAAATCAACATCTTTGTTGTCAAGCGATTTTCGAAAATCGTTAAAAACAAGTGGTTTTAAATCCTGAATTTCCTGAACCGCTGATGCACATTTTTCTGTCACGCGCGAATCAACATCGCAAATGTGGATTACATCACATTCATTTTGGTAGGCAAAATTCTGTGCAAGTGCATTTCCCCGTGAATTTACACCCATAACCGACACCCTTATTTTATCATTCGAACCTAAAATTCGTCGGTAACTTTCGGCACTGAAACCGGGGAGGATTCCGCCAGCCATTAAAACCGTTGAACCCACCATTGTTTTTTTCAGGAAATCCCGTCGTGAATTATTGTTATCCATTTTCCATGATTTAATTATTGTTGAAGAATTGTGGTTTAAATTACCTTTTAATTTGTTAAAAAGTCGAGTACATTGCTGCCGCCGCTTGCACGATTTCCTTTGTAAATTTCAGTATAACCGCATTGTAAACACGAAACCGCTGTAAACCTGCGGTTCTGGATATTAAAATATTTTGTAAAACCTGCACCGGTTGTCCTGATTTGGTCAACTTCATACTTTCTGTTCCCGCATTTCGGGCATGTATAACTTTTCTGGTTCATGATATATGTTTTTATTTGTACTACTGCAAATTTTCAGTATCTTTTTTCAAACGTTTTGCATTTTTCAAAGCGTTGTTAATAATCCATTCCAACTGTCCGTTTATACTCCGAAAATCATCTGAAGCCCATTTTTCAACGGACCCCATTATTTCTGGATCAATTCGCAGTACAAATGATTTTTTCTTCGCCATATTATTCCAATCTTTCTCAGTTCATCATTTTCTCCATTGCATGTTCAAGTGTTAGTATCAGTAGAAATATTGCATTTCAAAAAAAAGAACACGTTATATACTAATACAATGTACCTGTATTTACAACTGGGGTAACATCCTTATCCCCGCACAAAACAACCATTAAATTGCTCACCATTGTAGCTTTTTTGTCGTCATCCAAATCAACAATGTTTTTCTGGCTAAGTTGTTCCAGCGCCATTTCTACCATGCTGACTGCACCTTCAACAATTTTAAAACGGGCGGCAACAATTGCAGTAGCTTGCTGACGTTTCAGCATGGCCTGTGCAATTTCCTGTGCATAGGCAATATGGTTAATTCGTGCTTCAATTACTTCAATACCTGCAATTTCCAGACGTTCTATTATTTCACGTTCCAATTCATCGTTAACTTCTTCCGTTCCATCCCTCAAAGTTACTTTTGCCGATTCGTCTTCAATGTTATCATACGGGTACAATCCGGCTAATTTTCTGAGTGCAGCCTCGCTTTGTACAACAACAAAATGCTGATATTCATCTACCCCGAACGCTGCCCTGTAAGTTTCCTGTACCCGCCAAACCAGCACAAGACCAATCATTATCGGGTTGCCCAATTTATCGTTGACTTTAATGGTTTCGCTATCGAAATTCCTTGCACGCAAAGAAACTTTCTTCCTTACAAAAAAGGGATTTACCCAATAAAATCCGTTAGCTTTAATTGTTCCTTTGTAAGCTCCAAATAAAACCATGACACAACTTTGGTTTGGATCAACTACTGTAAATCCAATAGCAATCAATATGAAAACAGGAATTAAAACTACCGAAGAAATAATCATTCCCCGAAAAAATCCAAAAATAATAAACGCCAATAAAATCAATTCCAAAAAGAGGAACATATAACCCGATAAGCCTTTGTATTGTTTTTCCATGACATTAAATTTAATGTATTTTGATATTATTTTAATATCATAAAATTAAATTATTTTTAAATCATAAACAATAGTTCAAAGGCTTTTTTACAAATTATTTTTTGACTTTGAAAAAATCAACTTAAACAAAACTTAGTTTTCAGGGTTTATTTCAAAAAAACTAAAATGAATTTCATAAAAGAACCTTTGGTTAAGTTTATCAAACTTGAAACCTCAGGCAGTATTGTACTTTTTCTTGCAACTGTTTCAGCTTTGATATTGGCCAACAGTCCAATAAGCGATAGCTTTCTAGGTTTTTGGAATAATTATGCAACCATTGATATACCGGGTCTTGAATTGAGCAAACCCGTAATTAAATGGATAAATGACGGCTTAATGGCCGTGTTTTTCTTTTTAATCGGTTTGGAAATAAAACGCGAATTGGTTCTGGGCGAACTAAATAATTTTAAAAAAGCATCGTTGCCGCTTTTTGCTGCCGTTGGAGGGATGATTTTTCCGGCAGTCTTTTTTATTGTTTTAAACTTTGGAGAGCCCGGTTCGCAAGGCTGGGGAATTCCCATTGCAACGGATATTGCTTTTGCACTTGGTATTTTGCAGCTACTTGGGAAAAGGGTTCCTTTAGGTTTAAAAGTTTTTTTAATGGCTTTTGCCATTATTGATGATTTAGGAGCTATATTGATAATTGCCCTCTTTTACAGTTCAAATTTGATCTGGGGATATATTGGAATAGGCATTTTGATAGTTGCATTATTAATGTTTCTTTCCATTAAGGGATATTATTCAAAATACTTTTTCTTTTTAATGGGTGTTGTTGTTTGGATACTATTCTTAAAATCGGGCATCCATGCCACAATTGCTGGTGTTTTGCTTGCCTTAACTATACCCTTAAAACGAAATACAAACACTAAAACATTCTACAACAATGTTAAAGAGGAGCTTGATCTTTTTATTGCGGATTGTGACAATAATAACGACCAAACAAAAATTCTGACAAAAAATCAACTTTCAGCACTTGAAGAAATTGAGGAATTGGCTGAAAAAACTTCTCCCCCTTTACAAAGTCTTGAACATTCATTACACGGGTGGGTTTCATACCTTATAATGCCATTATTTGCGTTTGCAAATGCCGGAGTTGTTATCAATTTTTCAGTGGATGCAAACATGAGCCTTACAGCCAACATTGCATTAAGTATGATTTTTGGGAAGGCTATTGGCATATTTCTGTTTTCTTTTGTATCAATCAAATCCAAACTATCAGAACTACCCAATAATATAACCTATAAAATGCTGGGAGGCATATCAATTTTAGGTGGACTTGGCTTTACCATGTCGTTATTTATAAATAACCTTGCTTTTACGGATCAGGCATTTATTGATTCAGCAAAAATGGGTATTTTAATTGGCTCAATTACAACTGGAGTTGTAGGATTTCTTGTATTAAAAGCGGCTTTAAAAGGGGCAGAAAAAAACGAGGTGCCTTAATTTTCGACACCTCGTTTTTTTTAATTTAAATTCAATTCCACATATCCCGCTTCTTCTGTTTTACAAACCTCGTAAGAGCGGGCAAAATTCAGAATGTTTTCGACTATCTGATCCGATGGCTCCTGGACTTTCTTCGACATCGTTTCAAGATTTCTGTTAATACTCGTTTCAATTAAACTAAACAGGTTTAATTTCGATTGAAAACTGTTAACTAAATAAATTAAGGTAGAGTAATTTTTCATAGGCACTATTAAGATTTTCATTTACTTGAAAACGCCAGCCTATGGTTTTTTATTGTGTTAATAAAGGTTAAAACTTAGTGAGTATCAATTTCTTTTTCTCAACCAATTTTCGTAAATTAATTAGTGCATATCTCATTCTGCCGAGTGCAGTATTAATGCTGACATCCGTTTGTTCAGCAATCTCCTTAAAGCTTAAATCGAGATAGTGCCGCATAATAATTACCTGCTGCTGGTCTTCGGGCAATTCGTTTATCAAATCTTTTACTTCGCTCAAAATCTGTGAGTTAACCATTTGATCTTCAATTGTATCTTCTGAAAATCTTTGTGAATTAAATATATCAACATCCAAACTGTCATTGGAAATGGTACCTTTCAATTTCTCTTTCCTGAAATGATCGATTATCAGGTTGTGCGATATGCGTAAAACCCAAGAAACAAACTTGCCATTCTCTATGTATTTTCCTTTTTTCAGGGATCGGATTACCTTAATAAACGTTTCCTGGAAAATATCTTCTGCCAGTTCCTGTTTCTTAACTATTAGCAGAATGTACGAAAACACCCTGCCTTTATGTCTGTGTATTAAAATTTCCAATGAATTTTGATCACCTGCTATAAATCGCTGAACAAGCTCATTGTCGTTCAGTAAATTTTCTTTCGACATTACCTTCTATTTAAGTTTAAACAAAAAGTATATTTTTTCTATAGGCGACCTTTTTTATATGAAGTAAAACAATTTGTTAATTTTGCAGCTGTAAAAATGATACATTTTAGCGAATTAAACAAATTTTGAACAATATATTGCACAGCCCGGAAAATGACAAAAAATAACTCATCAAAATACATCGAGATTCATCATGCGCGAGTGCATAACTTAAAGAATATCAGCTTAAAAATACCTTTAAACAAGTTCATTGTAGTTACCGGAGTTTCGGGTTCAGGAAAGTCGTCCCTGGCGTTTGACACGCTGTTTGCCGAAGGCCAAAGGCGTTATGTAGAGAGCCTTTCGTCGTATGCCCGGCAATTTTTAGGCAGGATAAACAAACCCGAAGTTGATTTTATCAAAGGTATTCCACCTGCCATTGCCATAGAACAAAAGGTTAATACCCGAAATCCCCGGTCAACAGTAGGAACTTCAACTGAAATTTATGACTATTTGAAACTGTTCTATGCGCGCATCGGCAAAACCATTTCCCCTGTTACAGGTGAAATAGTTAAACGTGAAAGTGTTTCGGACGTTTTGGATTATATAAATTCGTTTGCCAAAGGAATCCGCATAATCATTGCAGCCCCATTGATACAAAAAAATGGCCGTACAATATTGCAGGAAGCAGAATTGCTTATGCAACAAGGATTTACCCGGCTCGAAACAAACAATGAAATCCTGCAAATTGATGAACTTTTAAGAACCGGAACTGATAAGTTTTGCAGTGGCACTTGTAACATAGTTATCGATCGTGTTACGGTTGATCCCGATGAAGATGCCCAGAGTAGAATGGCAGATTCGGTGCAAACCGCATTTTTTGAGGGACATGGAGAGTGTGTAATAAAAGTTTTTGAAACAGATAAAATTGTGAGCCGTTCGTTTTCGAACTTGTTTGAAGCCGACGGAATGGAGTTCGAAGAGCCAAGTGTTCACATGTTCAGTTTTAATAATCCGGTGGGTGCCTGCCCAACTTGCGAAGGCTATGGAAAAGTAATCGGGATTGATGAAGACCTTGTTATCCCAAACAAATCGCTATCAATTTACCAGGATGCAGTTGCCTGCTGGAAAGGTGAAAAAATGAGCGAATGGAAAAATGAACTGATATATTCTGCCGAAAAATTCAACTTCCCAATCCATAAACCGTTTTATGAACTTACCGATGCCCAAAAATTTTTGGTTTGGACCGGCAACAAATATTTCAACGGATTAAACAAGTTTTTTAAATATCTCGAAGAAAACAGTTATAAAATCCAATACCGTGTAATGCTTTCGCGGTATCGGGGAAAAACTACCTGCCCCGAATGTAAAGGCAGCCGGTTAAAAAAAGAAGCGGGTTTTGTAAAAGTAGCTGGTATGTCGTTACAAGAACTTGTTTTGATGCCCGTTTCAGAACTAAAAACACTTTTTGCAGAAATCACATTAAATGAACATGATTTTGAAATTGCCAAAAGGATATTAGTTGAAATTTCAAGCCGTTTGGATTTCCTTTTCGATGTAGGATTGGGTTACCTTACTTTAAACCGCTTATCATCAACCCTTTCCGGAGGGGAATCGCAACGTATTAATTTAGCAACTTCGCTAGGCAGCAGCTTAGTTGGTTCGTTGTACATTCTGGATGAACCAAGTATTGGATTGCACTCACGTGATTCGGAAAGGTTGATTAAAGTTTTACGGCAACTACAAAAGATTGGAAATACAGTTATAGTTGTTGAACACGATGAAGAAATTATAAGAGCGGCCGATGAAATTATCGACATCGGTCCGTATGCAGGTGTGCATGGTGGTGAAGTTGTTTTCCAGGGAAACCATACTGAACTTGAAACCAAACCTGAAAGTCTGACTACAAAATATTTAACTGGAGTTGAAAAAATAGAGATACCAAAACAACGCCGAAAATGGACAAATTTCATCGAGGTTTTGGGTGCCAGGGAAAACAACCTGAAGAATTTGACGGTTAAATTCCCCTTAAATATTTTAACAGTTGTTACCGGAGTTAGTGGCTCAGGGAAATCATCGCTGGTTTCAAAAATACTTACCCCGGCACTTACCAAAATACTTGGCGGGTACGGCGAAAAGACCGGTCACCACGATGCTATTCTGGGCGATTTCAAACAGATTACTGCACTTGAATATATCGACCAAAACCCGATAGGAAAATCCTCGCGATCAAATCCTGTTACCTACTTAAAAGCTTACGACGAGATACGGAAGCTATATTCTGAACTGCCGTCGGCAAAAATGCAGGGTTTAAAACCTTCGCACTTTTCGTTTAATGTTGACGGTGGCCGCTGCGATGAATGCCAGGGAGAAGGAACCATTAAAGTTGAAATGCAGTTTTTGGCTGATGTATTTTTGCTTTGCGAAAGTTGCAATGGAAAACGGTTTAAGGAAGATATTCTTGATGTTCGATACAAGGAAAAAAATATTGATGACATTTTGAACTTAACAGTAAATCAGGCAATTGAATTATTTTCGCAGGGAAAGAGTTCGACAGAGAAAAAAATTACTAAACGATTAAAACCATTGCAAGATGTTGGTTTGGGATACATAAAATTAGGGCAATCATCAAGTACCCTTTCTGGTGGTGAAAGCCAACGGGTAAAACTTGCATCGTTTCTTGCACTTGAAAAAGACTCCCCTACCCTTTTTGTTTTCGATGAACCAACAACAGGGCTTCATTTTCATGACATAAGAAAACTGCTCGATTCTTTCAATGCACTTATTTCACGTGGTCATTCAATTATAATTATCGAACACAACATGGAAATAATTAAATCGGCAGACTGGATAATTGATCTTGGCCCCGAAGGTGGCGACAAAGGTGGCGAACTTATTTTTGAAGGTGTACCCGAAGATTTGGCGAGAATTAAAAAATCCTATACAGGACAAGCACTGAAGGAAAAATTGAAATAAACAAAATGCTGCCCCCTTTAACAGAGGCAGTATTAAACAATTTTAATTAACAATCAAACCATCAGTTTTTCCACCACAGAAGGTATCACTACCGATGTAAAAATCATATTGTCGGCAAACTTGCAAGAAATATTTTCATAATTATCAAGTTGTTTAGTCTGATGATTTGACGCCGAAATACCGTTCCAGGGATAAAAACAAATCCTTGCCAACTTTATAATATTAGAGATATCAACAGAAGTTGGTAACTTTTCACCCTGAAATAATTTAAGAAAATGATAAAACTTTTTTTACTAAAACCAGACTTTGCAGACAGTAATTCAGACAATGATGGAAAACTGTATTATTGCCCACTTTGTGCAATGATTGAAGGAGTTATAAAATACTATCCTCAACTCGAAAAAATGATTGAAATCAATTATGTTGATTTTAAAAAACCGAGGCACACCATAATTGATTTAATTGGCGAAGAAAACCAGAGTTGCCCGGTATTAATTATTGACAGTAAAATGGACAACAATATTGAGACAAGTTATTTCAACCTGTATGGTGATAAACTTTTTATCAATTCCACAGAATTAATTGCGCGATATTTTGCTGATAAATTTGGAATTGGCATTTTGCACTGATTTTAACAGATAATATTTCCTATTAATATCAGTTTCAAAAGGTTCAAACAGACAAAAAATAATCCCAGGGAGAATGAACTGTTTACTTTATAAATAGCTTTCAACTTCTTCATTTTATTCACACAACTTTGATTGAAGTTCACAATAAAAATCAAAGAACACAGTTATTTTAGCAGTTTATTTTTGCTTCTTTTGCCAAACTAAAAAATTAAGTTTAAAGCATTGTACAGGTTCTTATCAAATTATATCATTTTAGCTTTTGTTTTTATAAGCAGTGTCTCTAACGGGTTATTTGCTCAAAGCTTGATAAATGTTGGCGTTAAAATGGGTGGATCAAAACTAATAGGAGAGATTCCCAAAGGATCTACCGGTATTATTAATGAATTTGATAATAAAACCGGATTTGCTTTTGCTTTCGAAATATCGAAATATATTTCGCCCAGATTGGAAATTGGGGTTGATTTTGTGAATTCGAATTTAAAAGGCAATACATATAATCCGGTATTCTCTGCAGCAGGGGTACAAGGTGAATTTCCCTATGAAATAAGCGATCCTGTGGAATATGAAAACAAATTGGTTGGTCAAAACATCTATTTCCGATATTTTTTTAAACCCTATTCTTCTGAAAGTTATTTTATTCCTTTTATAAAAGCAGGCGGCGGTTATTTAAACTATAACTCAAAATTCAAATATATCGAAGCTCCAAAAGATGATATACTTTTTGGAAAGGGAATGGGAAAAGATGGAAACACGAATTTATCAACACCAGTGTTTGTTATTGGAACAGGAATTAAAACAACAATTTCCCGAAATATTTATCTTTTAACTACAATCGATTTTAATATGGTAAATTATGATTTTCTGGATGTGGTACATAATTTTGATGATAATAAAAAACGTCAGCAAATAACTGGGGTTTACACTGAATTTAAAATAGGTGTTTTTTATACTGTTAGCATCCCAGGGGCAAAAGAGAAAAAAGACAAGAAGAATAATGGCAAAAACAAAAGGGGAAGTTCAAATGAAAACAGTTATTTGCCATTTTCACCGGTAAACAAATCTAAATAGCAATGAGAATGAATATTTTACAGCGTAAAAAGCTTTTAAATGTTTCATTTTATTCACGCAGCTTTGTTTTAAGCTCAGAATAAAAATCAAAGAACATAGTTATTTTAACAGTTTATTATTGCTTCTTTTGACAAACAAAAATTAAATTAAAATCATTGGATAGGTCTTTATCAAAATATATCATAGTCATTATTTTAGCCTGTGTTTCTTCAGGGTTATTTGCTCAAAACTTGATAAATGTTGGCGTTAAAATGGGTGGATCAAAACTAATTGGTGAGATTACCAAAGGATCCACCGGTGTTATTAATGAATTTAATAATAAAACCGGATTTGCCTTTGCCTTCGAAATATCGAAATACATTTCGCCCAGATTGGAAATTGGGGTTGATTTTATGAATTCGAATTTAAAAGGCAGTACGAATAATCCCGAATTCTCTGCAGAAGGGTTGCAAGGGGGAATTCCTGATGAAATCATCAATCCTGTGGAATATGGAAACAAATTGCTTGGTCCGAATCTCTATTTTCGTTATTTTTTCAAACCCTATTCTTCCAAAAGTTATTTTATTCCTTTTTTAAAAGCAGGCGGCGGTTATTTAAAATATAACTCAAAATTCAAATATATTGAAGCACCGAATGATGATTTTCTTTTTGGCAAAGGAAAAGAAGGATACACAGATTTAACAACACCAGTGCTTATTGTTGGAACAGGAATTAAAACAGCAATTTCCAGAAATCTTTACCTTTTAACAACTGTCGATTTTAATATGGTAAATTATGATTTTCTGGATGTGGTGCATAATTTCGATGAAAATAAAACCCGTCAGCAAATAACCGGAGTTTACACTGAATTTAAAATAGGTATTTTTTATACTGTTAGCAACCCATGGGCAAAAAAGAAAAGGGGAAACTCAAATAAAAACAGTTATTTGCCATTTTTACCGGCAAACTAATCTAAATAACAATCTTCATATCACAATGCACTCCAAACCGTTACATATCAATTTGGTGAATTTCCAGTATATTCTAAACAATTTGTTAATATTGATTTATTTACTGCCCAACAATCTGTAAATGTTGATATAAAGAAATGAAATCTGCTTAACTGAAAGTTAAAACCAGTTGTAAAGGGCTGAAAAAGCAGGCTGTCAATTCATATTCAAAATATTAATTGAGTACATTTGTTACTCAATAACAAGACATTTTTACTTACAACTCATGCATTAATTCAATGTAACCGAGGGGGCGAAGCTGTAGGCACCCAATTGCAAATATCACATTACAACCTATTGATTTTCTACTATTTAACATTATAATTTTTCGAAAGAAAAGTTCCCGCTTTATGCTCAATTCAATAATTACATCTAAAACAAGGGTGAAACTACTGCTCAAGTTTTTTTTAAATGGCAATACAAAAAGCTATTTACGGAATCTTGAACAGGAATTTGGGGAATCTACCAACGCCATCAGAATTG
>JBBQPP010000024.1:0-17261 GCA_038217255.1 Bacteroidales bacterium
TTATTAATCCTTCAGTTAGATTATTAAAACGGTCGTTAGATAATTTTGTACTATCATCGGTTTCATTTATAAATGTCGGTTGGCCAATTGATGCAAGTTGGAGATTTATGTATTGAATTATTTCTCTCTTGTCTTTTTTTCTTGTTCTGGTTAGAACTTTTCCATTGTTATTCATTGTTGTCAATTTTATTATGATTATACTAATTTATGGAATATAGAATAATAACTCAAATAGAAGGTGCAAATACCAATTGAAAATATAAAATTTAGGGTAGGATTAACCTCTAAAAATGAAAGTAACACTATATGTTACCCCATTATTTTTTAATTGACATTGATTAGGAAGCAATCATTTACAATCAAATTGCGCTATTTGATATTTTGCCAATAAAATTCAATCAAAACTATTGAATTTGTTTATGTAACACAATGAGAGGATAGTAATCAGATTCTATTCCTTGTCTTCTTCAAACGGATTTTTGCCATCAGTGAATATTGGATTTTCCTCTTTTTTTAAGGGAACAAACCCTTCCGGAATCATTGAATCGCCCGGAACATAAGGAAAAACGTCAACGATTGTGCTTACTGTTATTGCTGAAACTACATAAGGGATTACAAGAAACGAAAGACTTTCGGCTAAACGATCAAGTGCTTCCTGAATATCGTCGGCCATTATTAAATAATAGGCGCGCAGCTTTTTTTCTTTGCCAGCCTCTTCATCAACGGTTACAAGATTAATGGTTGCTTTAAACCACCATTCTCCTGCTTCGAAAGGAAACACTTCAGCAATCCGTGATTTTTTAATATCAACAATCTGAAATTCACCACCTTTGACCATTTGCTGCATTTGTCTGATAATGCGGGTTTCGGCATCGGTATATGAAACTGCATCAAGCAGAAAATTCTCAGTCACCATTTGCTCGTTGCCACTTTGGGCAACTTTGTTGTATTTTACTTTGCTTTCGAACCATGTTTGCATCATTGTATTTATTTTTTAGAATTGAGTGTGCAAAAATAGGTTTATTCGAATTAGAGTTACCAATTGTATCTATTTTCTTTTTCCAACTTTTCAACAAAAAAACCGGTCACTTTGCAGTGAGCCGGTTTTTATCAAACTAAACTAACAGACAGCTACAGACATAAACGTTTTGGGAGTTTAATTGTATGCACTTTCTCCGTGTTCGTAAATATCGAGTCCTTCTTCTTCAACTCGTTTCGAAGCACGTAATATTTTCAATTTACTTAAAATAGTGAATAGAATAAATCCGGTTCCTGCAGCCCACACAAAAAATGTTACTACACCAATTGCCTGAACGCCTAATAATTTAGCACCAAATCCGTAAAATAAACCTTCAGAAGTGGAAAATAAACCAACAGCAAGAGTTCCAAAGGCGCCACTTACACCATGAACAGAGATAGCTCCTACAGGATCATCTATTTTTAATACTTTATCGAAAAATTCAACTGCAAATGGTAAAATAAATCCAGCTAAAGTTCCAATTGCAACTGCACCCATTGGGTCAACTGCATCGCAACCGGCGGTAATAGCTACCAAACCTGCCAATGCGCCGTTCAACGAAATTGAAAGTGCAGGGCGTTTATAACGCACCCATGCAACAAGCATTGCTGTAATTGCACCAGCTGCAGCAGCCAGGTTAGTAGTTACAGCGATGTGTCCAATTGCAACAGCATTGTCGGTACCGGCAGCAGCTAATTGCGAACCAGGGTTAAACCCGAACCATCCGAACCAAAGGATGAAAACACCCAATGCGCCTAAAGTAAGGTTATGTCCGGGAATCGCTTTTGGCTTTCCGTCTTTCCCATATTTTCCAAGACGTGGGCCAATAATGGCCGCTCCTGCTAATCCAACCCAGGCTCCAACAGAGTGAACGATTGACGAACCGGCGAAGTCATGAAATCCAAGTTGACTTAACCAACCACCTCCCCATGTCCAGTGACCGGAGATTGGATATATCAGCACGGTAATTACGATGCTGAAAATAAGATAAGCTTTAAATTCGGTACGTTCTGCCATAGCTCCCGAAACAATAGTTGCAGCAGTTGCAGCAAAAACAGTTTGGAAAAACAAATCGGCGTAATCAGAGTAATTGTCGCCAAAACCATCACTCATAAAAAACAAGTCGGGCGTTCCAATAATTCCGCCAATCGAGTCGCCATACATAATGGTAAAACCAATAGCCCAGTACAAAAGTGAACCGATTGCAAAGTCCATTAAGTTTTTCATCAAAATGTTTGCTGTGTTCTTTGAGCGGGTAAATCCAGCTTCCACCATCGCAAATCCAGGTTGCATAAACATTACCAAAAAACCGGCAATCAACAACCACATATTATCTATACCTATTTGCAGGCCTTGTATAGTTTCTTCCATGATACTTTTAATTTTAATAATGTTTTATACTTCTTTTCCTTTAATGAATAATGATTCATCTCCTTTTTCTCCGGTTCTGATGCGATAGGATTCTTCAATTGGGATAATAAATATTTTTCCATCGCCAATTTCACCGGTTCGGGCAGAGCCCAAAATTGCTTTTATCGTTTTATCCACGTTTTTATCGCGAACGATAATTGAAAGCTTTGTACGTTCAATTGTACCTGTATCGTAAATAATACCCCGGTAAACACGGCCTTCACGAGCCTGTCCAACACCGCGCACATCCCAAAAGGAAAAGAATTCGATTCCTGCTTCGTAAAGGGCTTCTTTTACCTCTTCGAATTTTGTTTTGCGTATAATTGCTTCTATTTTTTTCATTTTATTGAATTTATAAGATTATTACAATGAAATTCCTACAGTAATAAAGAAACCACCAGTTGAGGGATTTAGGATTACAGCTCCTGAAACCGGTAGTGAAAAACTTTCGGTTAGTTTAACTTCTTTTGAAGTACCAACGCCAATGTTACAGATGCTAAATTCTCCATCAGATGTGTATTGTCCATTTCCGGCACCAAGCGTTAAGTCAACCGATGAAAATGAATATCCTGCTTCAAGGTAAAGATCTGCCGATGAACCGAAATCTGAAGCTTCAATGGCATCCATGCCTTCAATTGCAGGAGTGATTATACCTGTTGTTAGATTAACCTTTGCCGGCGATCCTGTTGTTCCTGCCATTGCATCCGATCCGGCAAGAAACATGTAGTATGCTGAAATACTAAATCCACCAACTCCGTAGCTCAAACTTGGCTCTAAGTAATGCATGGTTTTGTATTCTGTCCAGTCCCCGCCAAAATAATAGTCCGTCAAACCAATAGTCAAGCCGCCTACTGTGTAGCTTGTGTACAGATCCATTTCATATCCTTCATCGGTTGATGAGGCGACAGATCCCCAGGCACCAATCGCAAATCCACCGTTACTATATTCTATGGATGGTTGAAATGCAGGACCAGATCCAAATTTGGCACCCCTCCAGATATAACTGCTGTAAATATCCAAACCAGCATTCCATTCTTGAGCATTTACATTTGGAATAAATGTAATTAACAGTAACACACTCGCAGTAATCATTAAACTCTTTTTCATAATTGTAATTTTTAAATGTTAATTTCTAATTTTATTTAAACTCATATCTCATTTTTAATTTTATAAAAGATGGTTTATTATTTATCACCCCCATTTAATTGAAGTACTATTGTAAATAAGTATGTAAAATAATAATTGACCCCCTTTTGAACTTAATCGCGATTCAAAAATATCTATGAAAATGAATATGGGGTATATTTTGCTTCTGAAGTTGGCATCTGTTAACATTTCGTTAATGTTTGAGTGCTTTTTACTTGCAAATAGGCAGTAAAAAGCCTGTAAAATAACAAAACAACATAAATAGTGACATATAAAAGATAAATGTCAGAAAAGAGGTATAATTATGATTTTTGAATATCAATTAAAAAATATGCTAATTCAGGGTAAAAAAATATACCGGATTATTGAAGTTTTGGTTTTTATTTAAATGAATATTTTCAACGCATTAAAATTCTGTTTTGATTTCAATTTATCCTGCATAGTTATTTTCCTATTTTTACATTCAGTATTCTCCACCCTTTTAGTGGTTTGAATTATTCAGTTTGATTCAAATGAAAAAGTTAATATTTACATTTTTTAAATACTTCCTGTATTGGATTATCTATTTTGTATTGTCAAAACTCATTTTTTTGATTTACAATTATGAATTAACAGGTTCACTTTCATTTTCTGAAATTGCCGGGATTTTTTTTTACGGTATGAAAATGGATTTGTCGATGGTGGGTTATTTAATGCTGATTCCTGGGATCGTGCTTTCACTTTCATTTTTAATGTCACCGGTAATCTTAAGTGGCATTTTTAAAATCTACACTTTTTTGCTTCTTATATTAATCACTTTTCTCAATTTGCTTGATCTTGGGTTGTACCCTCACTGGGGAACACGTGTTGCAATATCTGCGTTCGATTATATTGGTGATCCGCAGGGCTTAGCTTCAAGCATAACCTGGAAGGATGTCTTTGCTGCCATTTTTGTATTTCTGTTTTATATGGTATTGTTTACATGGTTCTACAACCGTTTCTTAAAGGAAACCATAAAAAGGGCAGCTGGCCAAAAGTGGTATTTTTCCCCGGTTATGATTTTTATTACAGCGCTGCTGTTTATCCCAATCAGGGGTGGGCTTGGAACTACCCCTATAAATTATAGTACAGTTTCGTTTAGCAATAAATTGTTTGTAAATCAAGCTTCGTATAATTTTTTATGGAGTTTCTTTAAAACTGTTGAACGGAAAAGGAAAATGATTAATCCGTGTTATTATTTTGGAAAAGACGAAGCGTTTAATAAATTCAAATTAACTGAAAAACAGCGTATTGAATCGGATTCTCTTTTAATTGAAATCGACAAAAACAATCCACCCAATGTAGTACTGATTATCCTTGAAAGTTTTTCAGATAAAGTAATTTCATCTTTTGGCGGGAAATTTGGCGTTTGTCCGAATATCGATTCAATTTGTGCCGAATCAATAATATTTCCATCGTTTTATGCAAGCGGTAACCGGTCAGACCGCGGAATGGCGGCTATCCTGGGTGCATATCCATCGCTGCTTACTCAATCCATTATTAATTATCCCGAAAAATCGAGCAAACTCACAATGTTGTCAGATTATTTTAACAGAAATGACTACTGGACTTCGTTTTATTATGGGGGTGACATTGATTTTTACAATTTGAAATCTTTTGTCCTTCAGGGTGAATATAAAGATATTGTCGGGCAGGGTGATTTTCCAATGGAAATTAGAAACAAGAGCAGTTGGGGAGCACCCGACGGTTATCTTTTTGATCGTGTTTTAAAAGAAATTGACAAACCGCAGCCATTCTTTACTGTTGCATATACTTTAAGCAGCCATACTCCTTATGATGTACCCGTTAAAATCATAAATGGGGAAAGCACCCAGGATAAATATTTGAATTCGGTAGCTTATGCTGATAGTTGCCTTGGCGATTTTATTCGGGCTTTTAAAAAAACAAAATACTGGGAAAATTCACTTGTGATAATTACTGCCGATCATGGACATTTACATCCCGGACCTACCGAAATTATTGAACCTGCAACTTATCGTATTCCATTAATCTGGACTGGTGGAGTTGTAAAAAAACCTGCAATAGTTAATAATATTTGCGGACAACCTGATTTGATACCGACGCTTATAAAACAGTTTGGATGGGAGCGTGATTCGGCATTATTTGGGCATGATTTTCTTTCAACACCTTCGTATGCTTTTTATATGTGGGACACTGGGTGGGGATATATTTCAGAAGAAGGAGAGTTCATTTATGATCAAAATACAGGGAATTTCAGAAGTTTTGAAACCACCGGAAATGCTGAGCCCGATTATGATTTTGCAAAATCCTATCTTCAGGTGCTGCATGAAGATTTCTTAAAGAAATAAAGTTTATCTGTAATCACCAACATTGATTGCTACCATTTTTCCCCGGTTTCTTTCTTTGGTTTGGGTAAAAATCAAGATTGATTGTTTTATATCCACCATATTTAACGGAACACTGTATTTAAAAGATACTTGTTCCTTGGGTTCAAGCAGCTCTTTTTCCGTAATTTGAAGCAGTGGGGTAGTCGAAATCTCATCCTTTTTATGCTGGTTAAAACCAATTAATGGCATTGAGGAATGTTTGAATTTGATTATATGATCAGACAAGTTGGTAAGCGTAATCTGCATATTCAAACTATCGTTTCTTAGTGTCACATTCGAATAATTCAAATCAAGGTTTTTTAACGATTGGAATTCTGGTATGACAATCGTTTTCACCATTTTCCCATTTTTAAGCTGAATAAGATTTGTGTTATCCATGCGATCGGGTATTATTATAAAAAGCGAATCGCCCTCGGCGGCAGATTCTTCGTCCCATAAATCATATTGGCAAAAACGATAGCCTGGTGTTGCCAAATGAATTGCAGGATCACCGGTATAAAACTGGTAAGTTCCCGGGAAATCGAAATTATTAAAAGATGCAACTTGTTTCCCTTTAGCAAGTTTTTTTATTTCAGTCATCGCTGCTTTGTGGTTGTAAAACGATATTTTAAATTGCTTGTAATTAGGAATAAAATCGGCAGCCAGATAAAAACGAAAAATGAAGAGTATGATGACAACGGGAAGCGCCAATCGGGTGAACCACTTTTTTAAAACCGGGGTATTTGAAATAATCGGGTAAGTAGCAATCATGAGTAATGGAGTAATTGCAGTTGTGTAATGTGCTTCAATCCGGTTTTTAAAACTCATCAGAAAAAAGAAAATATAAAAACCTAAAATACTGAAAATGATTGCCCTTTTAAAAGGATCTCCGTTTATTCGGAATTTACTTAATCCAAAAAAGACTATTAAACAAGTGAGCGGCCCTGCAACCAATAATTGACTGGTAATATTATTTTGAACTGTCCAAAACCTCACGGGCTTTGTACGATCGCTTAAATGATATTTAAAAGTTGGGAAGTTATTTTCAATTTGCCATAAAATATGCGGAGTCAGTAACAGAACGGCAACGATTACAGTTATCCAAAAATATTTGTTTTTTAATAGTTTTAGGTTCGATAAAACAACCAATCCCAAAGCCACAAAAGCGTGGTATTTGCTGTAAATCATAGCAGCAGCCACAAATGCTAAAAAAAGTGCCATTTTTAAATTGGGTGTGGCAACAAATTTTTTGTACCCGAGGAAAAAAAGCAATGTAAAAAACACAAGCGGGGTATCAGGAAGCGCCATAAATCCTCCAATGTGCGTATGAACCAACGGAAATGACAAAATAAACAGACCAAGAAAAAAAAGATCCTTTTTTTCGTCCAACTCATTTATAATCATTGCCAATGTTAAGGTCGATATCAAAATAAAAAACAGTCGCACCCCAAGTTCATTGTGCATGATAGAATCGCCCAGGAAAATAAGGAATGCAGCCATTGGTGGATGATCGAAATATCCCCAGGCGAGGTGTTGAGAATACATCCAGTAATACGATTCGTCGGCATGCATATTTGTAAATGCCGATTGCAGGATATTTACAAATAGCCATCCTGCCAGCAAGAAATAGTGCTTTTTCTCAAGGTTCGAAAATAGCTTCATTGTATTTTAATTAGGCATTTTTATCAAATACATCGGTTGCAAAACTTTGTCCCTCGTTTTAGGATTTATAAAACGCCCACCTCTGTTTAGGTAAAGGTGTTTGTATTCAATTATTGAATCAGGTTTTATTTGGAGCGCCTCAAATTCCTTGTACCCTTCAGGATCGGTAAAAATCCAGCTACCTTTTATTTCTGCCGCCTTTTTCAATTCAGCACCCGATTTCAACTGAGTTGCCTGCGGTTCACTGTAAAAGAAAAGTTCGTATTGACCGTATTTGTAATTGTAGAGTTTGTTGGTTGGGCCGGCATTTGCAGTAAAATATCGAGCAGCTTTCGGAGGGGCCTGAAGACTAAACATGTATGGAAAAACGTGTGTGTTTAAAAGTAAAATTAAACAGGCAAACGAAATTAATGTAGGAGCTAAAAAACGAAATAAATCGTCTTTGATTTTGAAAATAACGTACAAACTAAAAACAATACCTGTTAATGCAACTATCCAATAACCAAATTTTGGCACCGGGAAAAGATAAAATGCAACTGAAAAAATCATCAGCCATAAAACAATAACCACAACGTATTGAACGGACAGGAAAACTTTGAACATTTTTTGCTTGTTTTCGATTGCAATATCGGCCCATTTTGCTGTTAATACCGCGATTAAAGGTACAATGGTGAAAATATAATTGGGTAGTTGACTGCTCGCCGAGTTTAATATAAAAAAGAAAATCCAGATTCCTGTAAACGTAAAATATTCGGTTGAGCGGAACCTGTTTTTTATTAAAAATTTAAATTCAGAAAATACTGAAATAAAGAAAAGTAAACTCCAAGGCAAGAAAAGATAAATCAAACTGTGAACGTAAAAAATCGGGTCGTTTATTGCCTGAACATACGAACCGGTAATCCGGCCAACGTTGTTTTCCCAAAAGAAAAAACGGATTCCCGCCCAACCGAATTGATTCATCAACCCAATCAATGCAGGACTTGCAACAACAAAGGCCAGGATAATTCCCAAAAACCAGCGGTAGTCAAACAAAAATCGGAAATCTTTTTTCAGCATAATATGGCCGATTACTGCAAAAGCAGGGATTGCGGCGCCAATTGGTCCTTTGCTTAACATTGCCAGACCGATTGCAATAAATCCCAAAATCCAGTGTTTGTTTTTTCGGGTTTTTATGAATTCGAAAAGTTGCCACAAAGCCAGTGTTACAAAGGCTTGAAGCGGAGTATCGGCATGAATATCCATGCTATAAAGCGAGTAGATAATTGAAAATGCCAGAAAAGTTGCTGTAAGATATCCAACCCTTGTATTATATAAACTTTTACCAAGTCGAAAAGCCCAGTAGAATCCGGCAAAAACCAATAAAAGCATGGGTAATTTGAACCAAAAATTTGAAATTCCACCAATCGAAAAACCCAGTGCACCTAACCAAAACATCATGGGAGGTTTTTGGTCATAGGCATCACCGTGGATCGTTAAATTAATGTAGTTCCCGTTCTGAAAAGTTTCTTTTGCAACAGTTGCATATTTTCCTGCATCGCGTGTTACATCAATCTGTAAACCAGAAAAATAGCTAAAGAGTGCAACAGCAATTACAAAAACAAATATAACTCGAAGCACTGTTTTGTTGGGTATGGATTTGGTTGTAAATGACATTCAGTATTAATATTAAAAACCGCGGCAAAAGTCGCAATTATTTTGCACAATGTAAAATATGGCCACGAAACCAAAACCGGAAGAATACCGCGTTTCAAGTTGAATTCGATATATTTGCCAAAAATCAAAACATAATAGAATGAAACTCTGGGAAAAAGGAATTCCTGTAAATAAAGCTATTGAGGAGTTTACTGTTGGAAAAGACCGTGAACTTGATTTATATCTTGCACCTTTTGATATTTTAGGTTCAATGGCACACATAACTATGCTTGAATCAGTTGGATTGATTGAAAAAGAAGAGTTGCCATTGTTACTTCGGGAATTAAAGAAATTGTATCAGCTTTCTGTTGACAAGAAATTTATAATAGAAGAAGGTGTTGAAGATGTTCATTCTCAAGTGGAGTTTCTGCTTACAAAAGAGTTGGGTGATTTGGGAAAAAAAATCCACAGTGGGCGGTCGCGTAACGATCAGGTTTTGCTCGATTTAAAACTTTTTACACGCGATGCTATAAAAGAAATTGTTGAAAGTACTTCGTCAATTATTGATGTTTTGCTACAACGTGCCAATGAAACAAAAAATGTGTTGATGCCCGGCTACACACACCTTCAAATTGCAATGCCATCGTCGTTTGGATTGTGGTTTGGTGCATATGCTGAAAGCTTGACCGATGATCTGGAATTACTGCTTTCCGCTTATAAAATCACAAATCAAAATCCATTGGGTTCGGCTGCCGGATATGGATCTTCATTTCCGCTCAACCGCCAAATGACAACCGATTTACTTGGTTTTTCGAAAATGAATTACAACGTTGTTTATGCTCAAATGGGGCGCGGTAAAGTCGAAAAAATAGTTTCGTTTGCTTTGGCAAATTTGGCAGGAACGCTTTCAAAAATGGCATTTGATGTTTGCTTGTTTATGAGCCAGAATTTTAACTTTGTAAGTTTACCTGCCGAATTTACAACTGGTTCGAGTATAATGCCGCACAAAAAAAATCCTGATGTATTTGAATTGGTTCGTGCAAAATGTAACAAATTACAGGGAGTCCCCAATCAAATTTCGTTAATGATAAACAATTTGCCCAGTGGATATTTTCGGGATTTACAAATGGTGAAAGAAGTTTTTCTGCCATCGTTTAAGGAGTTAAATGATTGTTTGAATATTTCAGAACTGGCACTGAAAAACATGACTGTTAAAAATAACATACTTGATGATCAAAAATATGACTTTATTTTTAGTGTTGAAGCAGTAAACGACCTTGTTTTACAGGGCGTTCCGTTCCGCGATGCATATAAAATAGTAGGTGAGCAAATTGAAAACGGTAACTTTAAGCCCGAAAAAGTGGTAAAACATACGCACGAAGGCAGTATCGGAAATTTGTTTCTCGATAAAATTTCGGATTATAAAAATGAAAAGGTGAAGGATTTTAAATTTGACGAAATCGAAAATGCAATAAAACAGTTATTGGATTTATAATTTAATCGCTTAAAATAATACCAAAATAACTTTATTATAGTTTTTATTGCCTGATTTTTTTCGCTAAAATCATCGTGAATGAAAGGTTAAGCGTATGTTATTAAGCATGTTTTCAAGTGGTATAAATTGTAGAAATGGAGGCATTTCGTTATTTTTGATTTCATATTGTAAGTGAAATACGATTTTTGCTTTCATTTTTACAGCGATTGATTCATTTGCAATCAGTTAGCTGTTATTTTATGCAAAAAGGTTTAAAAAAAGAAAGAAAATGATACAAACAAGATTACCTGAGGCGCAGGGATTATATAATCCTGAAAATGAACATGATAATTGTGGGATTGGATTTGTTGCCCATATCAAAGGTAACCCTTCACACGATATAGTTCTTAGAGGTTTGGATGTACTCTTAAATATGGATCACCGCGGTGCCACAAGCGCCGACAATACTACCGGAGACGGTGCAGGTTTGCTGATGCAAATACCTCATGAATTTATTACCGAAGTACTTAAATTAGATGTCGGTGAAAAGGGAAATTATGGCACAGGGATTATCTTTCTCCCAAAAGATGAGGCAGCAGCTGCATATTGTATTGATGTGCTTAGCAAGCATATCAGGGAAGAGGGATTGACCTTGGTGGGATACCGCGATGTTCCTGTTGACAGTTCGGCACCAGGCGAAATAGCCAAAACTACTGAACCAACTGTAAAACAGGTTTTTATCCGTGCAAATCTTGAAAGGGAAGCCATGGAAAGAAAACTCTTTTTGGTGCGCAAACTTGCAGAAAAAGAAATACGCGACTCAGACCATGAATTTAAGGACTGGTTTTATCAGCCGAGTTTGTCGGCCAAGATTATAGTTTATAAGGGAATGTTTACGCCCTCGCAATTGCGCGATTATTATCTCGATTTTAAACACGAAAAATTTAAAAGTGCCATTGCGTTGGTACATTCGCGTTTTAGTACAAACACATTTCCTACCTGGAGCCTGGCGCAACCATTCCGTTTGATCGCACACAACGGTGAAATTAATACTGTGCGTGGAAACCGGCTTTGGATGCAGGCACGTGAAGGTTTATTGAAATCGGATGTTTTCGGTGAAGATTTGAAAAAACTCCTTCCGATTATTGAACCAGGGAAATCGGATTCGGCCTCCTTTGATAATGTTCTTGAATTTTTGAACATGACGGGAAGATCAATACCACATGCTTTATGTATGATGATTCCTGAATCATTTAACCAGAAAAACCCGATTCCCGACAGTCTGAAAGCTTTTTATGAGTATCATTCTACGATTATGGAACCTTGGGACGGACCAGCATCTATGGTTTTTTCAGATGGCAGATATATTGGTGGAACACTTGACAGGAACGGGTTAAGACCATCGAGGTACGTAATTACCAAAAACGATCTGATTGTAATGGGTTCCGAAGTTGGTGTGCAGACTTTCGAACCAGAAGAGATAAAAATGAAGGGTCGTTTGCGTCCCGGAAAAATATTATTGGTTGACACCCAACTCGGTATTATTATACCTGACGAAGAGGTTAAAGACCAGTTAAGTCACCAGCACCCTTACGAAATGTGGCTGAAGGAAAATCGACTTATGATGGACGATATCAAGGTAAAAAACAGGGTTCCTTCATCAATCGAAAATTTCGAAACCTATTCAAAAGTGTTTGGTTATTCGAAAGAGGACATGTACGAAATCATCCTCCCAATGAGTGATTCAAGCATCGAACCAACAAGTTCTATGGGTAACGATGCTCCTTTGGCAGTATTTTCTGATAAACCTAAACGTTTATTCGATTACTTTAAACAAATGTTTGCCCAGGTAACCAATCCTCCAATCGACTCAATTCGTGAAGGTCTGGTTATGGCGCTTACCAATTATATTGGCTCTTTAAGTTCAAATTTGCTTAAAGATTCACCTGAACATTGCAGGTTGGTAAAATTTATGGGGCCAATCCTTACCAATACCAATTTGGGTAAAATTAAAGATTTTAAAGACGATCTTTTTACACATCAAACAATTCAAATGGTCTTTCCCGTAGCGGAAGGTCACAAAGGCCTTGAATCAGGAATTGAAAAAATACTTGCTCAAGCTGAAAAGGCAGTTGATGATAAAAAGAATTACATTATTCTTTCTGACAGGAATATATCAAAAGAAAATGCGCCAATTCCTTCATTACTTGCAGTTGCAGCGGTCCATCATCATCTGATTAAGACCCAAAAAAGGATGCAGGTAGGTATAATTGTGGAAACTGCAGAAGCGCGTGAAATAAATCATTTCGCACTTTTACTGGGTTATGGAGCAAGTATAATAAACCCTTATCTGGCTTTTGCCGCCATAGATCATTTGGTTAAAGAAGGTAAAATTGAAAAGGAATATAACGAAGCGAGAAAAAATTATATTAAATCCATTGATAAAGGTCTTTTGAAGGTAATTTCAAAAATGGGGATTTCTACCCTGCGCAGTTACCATGGTGCCCAGATATTTGAAGCAATAGGGATAAGCCAGGAATTAATTGATAAGTATTTTACAGGCACAGTATCAAAAATTGGTGGCGTTGGTCTGGAGGAAATTACAAAAGAAGCTTTGATGTTTCATGCTGAAGCATATAAAACCGAAGTTGCTCCTGAACCTTTTGGTTTTGAAAACGCCGGTGTTTATGCCTGGAGAAAATATGGGGAACACCATGCCTGGAATCCCGAAACTATTGGTTTACTGCAATGGGCAACACGCACAAACGACTATTCAAAATATAAAGAATACAGTGCGCTTGTTGACAACGAAAATAGAAAACCGGCATTTATCCGCGGATGTTTTAATTTAAAAAGGAATCCAATTCCAATTGACCAGGTTGAGCCTGTTGAAGAAATAATGAAACGGTTTGTTACCGGTGCTATGTCCTACGGTTCGATTAGCAAAGAAGCTCACGAAGCACTGGCAATAACAATGAACACCATTGGAGGCCGCAGCAATACTGGAGAAGGTGGTGAAGACCCAACCCGATTTGGAACAATAAAAAACAGTAAAATCAAGCAAGTTGCTTCCGGCAGGTTTGGTGTTACAAACAATTACTTAGTCAATGCCGATGAATTGCAAATAAAAATTGCACAGGGTGCAAAACCTGGTGAGGGTGGTCAATTGCCAGGTTATAAAATCAATAAAATCATTGCAAAACTTAGGAATTCAACTCCGGGAATTACTTTGATTTCACCACCTCCGCATCACGATATTTATTCGATTGAAGACCTTGCGCAATTAATTTATGATCTTAAAATCACCAATCCGCGTGCGGCAGTTTCGGTGAAATTAGTTTCAGAAGATGGTGTTGGTACTATTGCCGCAGGTGTGGCAAAAGCTTATTCTGATGTAATTATTATTGCCGGCGGCGATGGTGGAACAGGTGCAAGCCCTGCCAGCTCTATAAAACATGCAGGATTACCGGTGGAACTTGGAATTGCGGAAGCTCAGCAAACGCTGGTCTTAAACAATTTGCGTGGCAGGGTTAGACTTCAGGTTGACGGTCAGCTTAAAACCGGTCGTGATGTTGTAACACTTGCTTGTCTTGGAGGCGAGGAGTTCGGGTTTTCAACTTCAGCATTAATTGTACTTGGCTGTATAATGATGCGCAAATGCCATATGAATACTTGTCCGGCAGGAATTGCTACACAGGATAAAGAATTACGCAAACGGTTTATCGGTAGGTCTGAATATTCAATTAATTTCTTTCGGTTTATTGCCGAAGAAGTACGAGAATACCTTGCTGAAATGGGATTTTCAAAATTCGATGATATTGTTGGACGTCCTGATTTGCTTGAGCTAAACAAAAACGTCGTAAACTGGAAAATGAAGAACATTGATTTTTCAAAATTACTTTACGTTCCAAAAGAGGCTCATCAAAATCCAATTCATAATACATACAAAAATGCCAAACTTGGTGAAACCCACCTCGATTTGGATTTAATAAAAGAATCAAAAAGGGCAATTCAGGCTGGTGAAAAAGTATGGATTTCACGCAATATTGTTAATGTTGATCGTACAGTTGGAGCGATGCTGTCAGGAGAGATTTCACGTAAATATGGAGAAGCAGGATTGGCAAAAGATACCATAAACTGTATGTTTAATGGAACTGCCGGACAAAGTTTTGGCGCTTTCCTTGTGAAAGGAGTAACATTCCGTTTGGTAGGAGATTCCAATGATTATATAGGTAAAGGATTGTCGGGCGGAAAAATAGTTGTTGTTCCGCCACCAGAATCAACATTTAAACCTGAAGAAAATATCATTATTGGAAACACTTCGTTTTATGGCGCTACAAGTGGTGAGGCTTATATCAGGGGTGTTGCCGGCGAACGTTTCTGCGTTAGGAACTCAGGAGCAAAAGCGGTTATCGAAGGAACTGGCGATCATTGTTGCGAATACATGACAGGAGGAAGAGTTGTTGTTCTTGGTAAAACAGGAAAAAACTTTGCGGCAGGAATGAGCGGAGGAATTGCTTATGTACTTGATATGGCAGGCGATTTCGATTATTATTGCAACCGTGGGCTTGTTGATCTAAGTCCGGTTGATGAAAAAGCCGATATTAATGAATTGCAGGAATTAATCAATAATCATCTTTTATACACTCAAAGTACATTAGCTTCAAAAATACTTACGCGCTGGGATGAATATCTTCCAAAATTTGTGAAAGTAATTCCATTCGAATATAAAAAAGTTTTGGAAGAGCAGAAGCTGAAAGAGTTACAAAAGAAATTACAGTTGACAGAGGACGATCCTACACGTCACGAGTAGGAGAAAGCCTCCCCTAACCCCTTCCAAGGAGGGGGATAAGAGAAAAGTTATATGGAAATTACTTTCGATTTGAGAAAATTTAGAAACAAAAAAAAATAGGCAATTAAGATATGGGAGATCCAAAAGGTTTTATGACAGTGCCCCGCAAAGTTGCGGGTTACCGCCCCCTAAACGATAGAATTCATGATTACGGTGAAGTAGAACAAACACTAAATGAAAAAGACCGTGCTTTGCAGGCATCACGTTGCATGGACTGTGGCATACCCTTTTGTCTCTGGGGTTGTCCGGTTGGAAGCAAAATTCCTGAATGGCAGGATGCAGTTTACCGAGGCAGAAAAGATGAGGCTTATTTTATACTTCATTCAACAAATAGTTTTCCGGAAATAACAGGACGTATTTGCCCTGCTCCTTGTGAAAAAGCATGTGTTTTGGCAATTCACGAAGAAGCAGTTACAATTCGCGAAAATGAATGTGCAACAGTAGAACAGGCATTTGAAGCAGGTATTGTAGTACCAAATCCACCCAAAAGAAGAACCGGGAAAAAAGTTGCAGTTATTGGTTCGGGTCCGGCAGGTTTATCTGCTGCTGATTTGTTAAACAGAGCTGGTCATTTGGTTACAGTTTTCGAAAAAGCAGATGCGATTGGTGGATTGTTGCGTTACGGGATACCTGATTTTAAATTGACAAAAAGTGTTATCGACCGCCGTTTACAATTGTTTCTTGACGAAGGCATGATTTTTAAGCCCAATGTAAATGTTGGTGTCGATATATCGAAAGATGAACTTTATGCTGAATTTGACGCTGTATTGCTTGCAGTTGGTGCGGAACAACCCCGCGATTTACAAGTTGAAGGCCGCGATTTGGAAGGCGTTTGTTTTGCAATGGATTTTCTGACACAACAAAACAAAGTTGTTGCCGGAAAGCAAGTTGAAAACGAAAAAAGGATTCTTGCAAAAAATAAAAATGTATTGGTAATCGGCGGTGGCGACACGGGTTCCGATTGTGTAGGTACGTCAATACGTCAAAAAGCAAAAACGGTAACTCAAATCGAGATATTGCCAAAACCTGCGGATAAACGTGAGGGAAACAATCCCTGGCCCTATTGGCCAAATACTTTGCGCACGTCAAGCTCGCACCAGGAGGGTTGCGATCGCCGCTGGAACCTTTCGACAAAACGGTTTATCGGTGAAAAAGGAAAGCTGAAACAGATTGAATTGGTGCAGGTTGAATGGTTGAAAGATGCCAATGGCCGGTGGAACATGAGCGAAATTCAGGGTACTACCGAAATTGTTGATTGTGAACTTGCTTTGCTTTCCATGGGTTTTACGCAACCCGTACATGTTGGTTTGCTTGATGCTTTGGGCGTTGAATATGACCAGCGCGGAAATTTGAAAGTAAACGATAAAAAGCAAACTTCGGTTGCTAAATTATTTGCTGCCGGTGATGCTGAAAAAGGCGCAAGTCTTGTGGTTCACGCTATTGAAGCAGGTAAGGTTGCAGCAAAAAATATTGATGCTTTTTTAAAGGGTTAACTCAATCCCTTCAGGTCTTTTGTGTTTCCAGCGTCGGTGCGACCATAAATAATATTCGGGTTCAGAACGGATAATTTCTTCGCATTTTCGAATGTAGGCAAGTAGAATATCTTTTTGTTCAACTTCAGCAGGATTTTCAAAAAGAAAGGATAATTCAATTATGTATTTCCCGCGACCTACTTTTTTTGTATGCTGAAATAATACAGGG
>JBBQPP010000025.1:0-16711 GCA_038217255.1 Bacteroidales bacterium
AGGTTGTAAAAAGGTGATTTTATCTGAAATATTGTTTGCTGCTTCCCTGATAATCTGGTTTTTGTGGCTTGTAAATCTTGTTAATTTTACCATTAGCTGGATGGAACTTTTATTAAAATCGCCCGAATAAAAAGCATCGTGCAGCATTTTTAGCAGCGCCAGTTCTGCCATTTCGTTTGCTATTTTATATTTCGTTTTTGTAAAATCAAGTAAATACGGAACATTTTTCTGGTTAACCGCTTTGCGGATTTCATCGCCTTTTACCGATTTCACCTCAAAACTTAACTGACCTTTAAAAGTTTTGTCGAAGAGATTAATAAATGCAGGGTGAAGCCAAAATTGCTGTTTCACACTTGAAAACATTGCCGCATAATCTTCAGGTTTTAAGCGGAAAGCATCAGCTTCGACCATTTTTAAAGAAAGTATTTTATGGTTTATAAACGATTCGTTTTTTATTGTTCCAAATTTTTTATCGAGAAAATAAACAAGCGAATCGTAAATCAACTTCGATTGCCGGAAATAAAGCTGATCGAAATATTTGTCGGACAATTGATTTAGTTGAGCAGTAAAATCAGATATTTGGTTGTTGAGTTGTTGTTTGTTTTCAGTGGTAAACCAAAACGAAACAGGTTCAAAATAAGGGTTTTTTTGGTCGGCGAACGATTTTTCGCGTATTGGGGGAAGCTGCAGTTTTATTGTTTGATTGGGTTCGATAAAAAGCATTCCGCGGTAAATACCAAAATCGCAAAAAACAAAATCGGTAGTTTGTGTTTCGATAGTTTTTGTACACTTCCCGGTTTTATCAAATTCAAGCGTGAAAACGAGTTTAGTTGTTGATGAAATTGGGTCGGAATAACTGTAAAATTCAAGCTTTTGCCCGGCATATTTGTCATTGTCGCATTGAATTGTAACCGCGGCAAAACACGATAAAGAAAAGAGAATAGAAAAGAAAAAGGACAGTATAACGCGCATTTTAACCGTTTGAATTTTTACTGTTCATTTTGAACTCTTCCATGTCGAGACCCTTTGGAAGGAACTGGCTTGCATCGCCACCATGAAAAACAATGTCGCGGATAATCGTGGCATTTACAGGTGTGTGTTCCGGCAAAGTAAGCAGAAAAACAGTTTCGATTTCGGGGTGCATTTTTTTGTTTATTTGCGCAATTGCACGTTCGTATTCAAAATCGGCCGAAGTGCGCAAACCGCGTAAAATGTACCTCGCCCCCACTTCTTTACAGAAATCAACTGTCAGGCCGTCATGCAACTGCACCTCAACTTTATCAACATCCTTAAAAACCTGGTTTATCCATTTCATCCTTTTTTCGATTGAAAAAAACGATTTTTTATTGGCATTGAACCCAATCATGATGATTATCTTGTCGAACAATGATACTGCACGGTTAACAACCGATTCATGTCCAATGGTAAACGGGTCGAATGACCCGGGAAATATGGCAATTTTTTGCATTTTGCTGTTTTTTTCCAAAATTAAGCTAAAAAAGCATAATCAAAACAGGTTTTTCAATTAGTTTATTGTTTTGTCCCGATTTGAACAAACAAATAAAATATTTCCCAAATCCTGGTAACCTTCAGAGAGTTCTTCAATGTTGGTAAGCATTTCCGATGTAAATCCTATCAATGTTAAATCGGCATCAGCAGAATATTTCATAATTACATTTTTGCGATTTTTAACTTCAAATGGCACCATCGAAATATTGGATGGACTAATAGGAAGCCGCCCGGTTTTAATAAGCTCAAGCAGTTGATTTCGTTTCTCTTCCATTAATTCTTCAGGGTACAATGCGAATATTTTTATTTTCCCTTTTTTCCAATCGGGATGACCTAAAGTAATGTAGCCAAGCAAAATCATTAAATTTGCATTGCGGTAATCCTCGGGGCTAATCCAAATGTGGATTTCCCTTTTGTATCCAAAACTTTTATATGAGGTATTTAAAATACAAATATCAAAACCTGCTGATTCAACAATATCATAGTTGGCTGTAATTTCTTTTAAATTGTCGGGGTCGGTTCTTGAAAACTCAAACAGAATAAGGTTGTTCCCTTTGCCTGAAATTCCGGAGAGTTGAATTACCTGAGCAATAGCTGAAGTGTATGAAGGTGAAATGATGGTATCAAGGAAAACCCGGTTTTTGCTTCCGGCGGCAAGCAAAATTAACCGGTCGAGGACTTTTTTAGATTCGCTTGTGGTTTTTTCGTTTAAGAAACCTTTTATGAAATGTATGTAGGTTCCAAAACCGTACTTGTATGATAACCAACGCATAACATCGAAAGCCGATCGTCGTTTAAATGTATCGTGAGAAATGCAAACTCCAAAAGGGCGCCAACTTGTCTCTTTTTCTGAACTGTCCGCGCGTTGCAGCACATTTTGAAGTTTCCTGCTCAACTGGAAAATAACACCCCTGAAAAGCTTGTTCAATCCCTGGTTTTCTTCATTGTTTTTCATTACAACGTAGTAAATAATTCCCATAATTATCAGCGAAATTGCGGCATAAGTGGCATTCATTTTAAACATCAACCAAAATGAAAAAGCGGCTCCAACCGCTGAAATATACCATTTGGATCGGAAAGTGGGGCGGTAAGCCGGGTCGGCAGCAAAATGCTCCAAAAGAGAAATTAAACATACTGCTCCATAGGTAACCATAAAAAACATTGCAATAATTTGAGCCACAAAATTTATATCGCCAATAATTATAAAAACAAAGGCAATGAGAATTGTTATAATCGAACCGTTAACAGGTTCATTGTCTTTTTGTTTTCCTTTTGCGAACCATTTGTTTATCGAATTCTGAGGGAAGATATTATCGAAACCGATGGCTTGCAAGGTTCGGGGCGCTACCATTATTGAGCCAAGAGCTGAACTTAATGAGGCAGCTGCCAAACCGATTGGAATAATTGGACCCCAAACCGCAATTTTACTCATAATCAACTGGTCGCTTACCAAATCTTCGGGTGTGGCTGAAACAGTAAATTTATAGGCAATGGCAACGTAAACAACCATACCTACAACAGTTGCCCAAAGTGTGCCTTTAGGAATTGATTTTTTGGGATTTTTTAAATCTCCGGATAATCCTAATCCTGCGGCAAGTCCGGTAAATGCCGGAAAAATTATGGTAAAAACGAAAAAGAAATTCAGATTATCGGGGACGCGTGCATGAAAATTAATTTCGGAGGGTTTTATGGGCGAGTCTCCAAGAAAAAACATAACAAGCGAAGTAACTAAAATAGCAACTACAACATAAAGTGCTTTCATACCTACATTGGCTCCCTTAACCAAAATAAGAAGAGACAAAAGCACCATTGTTGTCACAGATATCCAGCGTTTATCGGGAATGAAAAAGTCGTAAGTGTAATAAATCCATTCTATTACAGGGTCGAATGCTTCGGCAAAAGCAATAACATAAAATGCCACACTTATTGCCTGAGATAAATACAATGCTATTCCGATAGCGCCACCAATGTTTAAGCCAAAAGACCGGCTGATAATGAAATATGCACCACCCCCTTGAACGCGCTGGTTTGTAGCAATTTCGGCAACGGCAAATGCGGTAGGTATTGTAACTACATGACCAAGTACAATGATGCCGATAACACCTAAAAAGCCTACCTGTCCGATTGCCCAACCAAAACGCAAAAACAGAATTGCACCAAGAATAGTAGAAAGTGCGGTAAGAAAAACGGGTAATGTACCAAACTTAGCATTGGTGTTTACCAGCGATTTAGCCATTTTTACTGTATATTTTTATTTCTAAAATTGGGGTAAATATCCGAAAAAACAAATCTTTGCTTAAAAATAAATGAAATGGAGAATCTTTCAATCGAAGAAGAAAGAATAAAACTTACACCTTAATCGTCTATTTTGTTAATCAATGAAACAAAATTGAAATATTGAAAAAGATTCCTGAAAATTCTTTATGGCTATTTGGAGTTTTTAATCCAAAAACCGTCAATATATCACTTAAATCCAATTATTAATTTGTTACAGCCAGTAAAACCAGTGAATAATTCCTGATTTCAATGCTCTCGTTTTTACAGTAATTATATCTTTGCGCATTATTTAATATTCAGCATTTTAAATGGAGAACCAGAAGAAACTTACAATTGTAATCCCCGTGTATAACGAGGCAAAAACCATTCACGAAATTTTAAACAGGGTGTTGGAAGTTAATTTGAATTATGGATTTGGGAAGGAAATCATCCTTGTAAACGATTTTTCAACTGACAATTCAGGAGAAGTAATAGACAAGTATATTGCCAATCATTCCACAGCCGATATGAAGCTTTTCCACCAACCTGAAAATATGGGAAAAGGCGCTGCATTGCATCGGGGAATTGCCGAAGCAACAGGCGATTGTATCATTATCCAGGATGCCGATCTGGAATATGACCCACGTGAATACAACAATCTTTTAAAACCTTATGTTGAAGCTGGCGCGGATGTGGTTTTCGGTTCGCGGTTTGCGGGCGGGCATCCGCACCGGATACTTTTCTTCTGGCATTCGATTGGCAATAAACTGCTCACAACCGTTTCAAATATGTTTACCAACTTGAACCTGAGCGATATGGAAACCTGCTATAAAATGTTCAGATCGGATATCATTAAAAACATAAAACTACAGGAAAACCGTTTTGGGTTTGAACCCGAAGTAACCGCCAAAATTTCGAGGATTCCAAAAATTAGAATTTATGAAGTGGGGATTTCATATTATGGCCGCACTTACGAAGAGGGAAAGAAGATTGGCTGGAGGGACGGATTTAGGGCATTCTACTGCATTGTAAAATACAATGTTTTCAGTAAATAATAATAGTGGGAAGCATGTTGATGCTGAAAAAGTAAAACAATGAGCGAAATAAAAGGAAATTCAAAATACGGAACTGACACACTGGAAGTAATTTCGGAAGCTGATAATTTTAACCGCTGGATGTACGAAACCATAAAACCACATTGCAGTGGGCAAATTTTAGAAATAGGGAGTGGTATCGGTAATATTTCGCAGTTTTTTATTGAAGATGGAGCGGAAATTTCGCTCAGCGATATCGAAAGCAGCTACTTTCCGCGGTTAAAAGAAAAATTTACCAACAAGAAAAATCTGAAAGGAATGTACCTTCTTGATTTTTCGGACAAAAACTTAGAAAATAATCATCCGGAAATGCTGGATAAATTCGATACTATTTTTGCACTGAACGTTGTAGAGCATATCCCCGACCACGAGCAGGCTTTGCGAAATGCAATGAAAATGCTCCGCCCAGGAGGGAAAGTGGTAATTCTTGTACCTGCTTTTCAGTTTCTATATAATGGCTTCGACAAACAACTCGATCACCAACGCCGCTACACCCGAAAATCCTTAAAAAAGTTAATTGAGGGCAGTGGTTTCACGTTGAAGAGTACGCAATATTTCAACTTTATTGCAATTTTGGGTTGGTATATTTCCGGAAATATTCTAAAAAAAGAAATGATTCCTGGTGGCCAAATGAAGTTATATGACAAGTTGGTTCCTCTTTGGAAAATAATGGACTTTTTTACCAGCAGGATTGCAGGTGTTTCGGTGATTCAAGTAGGCGAAAAATCAGTTTAAGAAATATTTCTAAATGACGGCAAAGCAAAGATACATTCCGAAAGTGCTGCATTTGTTGGGTTATGCAATTGTGCTGGGAGTTATCTCGTTTTTGGTGTTACAGCGGCAAAAAGATACGGGATATTTTAACTGGAGGAGTACAATGTGGGCCGATCCTGTAGGCTATTATGTATATCTGCCAGCTACCTTTGTTTATAACTTTGATGCTGCCGAATTACCGGAAAAGATAACCGAAAAAACGGGCGATGGTTTTACTATTAACGAGCAGGGTAAAATTATTACCCGCTATTCCTGTGGTGTAGCCATTTTACAGGCTCCCGTATTTTTGGCTGTCCACTTAATTGCCGGGTTAACCGGGCAAGAGCAGGATGGATTTTCTGGTATTTATCATCTTGTTTCCATTTTTGCGGCAATATTGTATTCATTTCTCGGGATACTTCTGCTCTGGTATTTTTTACTCGGGTATTTCAATAAATTGATCTCGGGTTTAACCATTCTCACCCTGTTTTTTGGGACTAATCTATTGTATTATACTATCGATGCGACAGGTATGTCCCATGTGTATTCATTCTTCCTTTTTGCGCTTTTGCTGGTACTTTCAAAGGCTTTTTTTAAGGAAAGCCAGCAACGAAAACGGCTGATTTACTTTTTTTTAATTTCCATTATAAGTTCATTGATTATCTTAGTAAGACCAACAAATATTGCCTTTATCGGGTTGGTTTTTATTTTGGATTGTAACTCGTGGAATGATTTGAAACTGAGGTTTGTTCAGGTTTTCTCGATAAAGAATATCATTATATTTGTTATTTCCTTATTTATAGTTTTTCTGCCGCAACTTTTATACTGGAAATACGCTTCTGGCAGTTATATCACTGATTCTTATGAAGGATATGGGTTCACAAACTGGGCATCTCCGAAAATTATTAAATTCCTTTTTTCTACCAATAACGGGCTTTTCACATACAACCCAATCTATTTTATAATTCTGTTTGCCCTTGTTTTTATGATTCTTAAAAAACAAAAAAACGGTATTTATATTCTGGGTTTGTTTGTTGGTTTAATTTATGTTTTTTCTTCGTGGTTTGTATTTTCCTTTGGTTGCGCATTTGGTAGCCGGAATTTTGTTGAATATACAACCGCTTTTGCCTTGCCTTTAGGATTTTTATTTCAAGAGTCTGCCAATTTTTCGGTTAAGTACAAGCGTATTTTAATTATTTCTACCATCTTTTTGGTTTTGATTAATTTGAAATTAGTTTCTGCTTACGACAAGTGTTTTTTAGGAACTGATTGGGATTTTAAAGAATATTCCTATTTTCTAAAACAAAGGACAGCAAACAAAAGGATTTTATATTTCAGTAAAGATAATTTGAACTCAAACAAGGAGTTTTCAGAAGCGATTAGGGTTAATTTGAAGAATAGCACTCTGGTTAATTACCGAAGAGCAGTGGTATCGGTTGATGCGGAAATTTATACTCCAAATTCGGGAGCAATGATTGTTGTTACAATCGTTTCAAAAGATTCTACAATAAATTGGAATGGCTACGCTTTAAAAGATTCGTACAATTTTGATAAGCTGGGGGAAAAACAAAAAATTAAAAGCTGGTTCTGGCTTCCGCGCTATTATACCACCGATTCTGAAATTTCAACATATATATGGAATATAAATAAAGACTCGTTACAAGTTTCAAACTTTAAAATACATTTGCAGTAACTGTTATTTTATATTTTTGGGTTTATGAAATCACTCATTTCCAAAATCACAATTTTCCTACTCATTATTATTTGTGCCTGGCAAGGAAAAAACCTCGACACCTGGGGTAAAAACAAAATCATCCAAAATGACGTGATTTCATATTACGCCTATTTACCGGCGGCTATAATTTTCAACGACCTTGAATTTGAATTTACCAAAACTTTGCCCGAAGATTTTGAAGGCACCATTTGGCTGCAAACAACTCCCATCGGGAAACCTGTTTTGCGGATGACATTGGGCTTGGCCATTTTGTGGTCACCTTTTTTTCTCGCTGCACACGGTGCTGCCCATTTATTGGGCGTTTCCACGCTCGGTTATTCCTGGCCGTACAGTTTGTCGATATTCATTGCCGCATTGTTTTATCTGTTCGTCGGATTGTTTTACATCCGAAAAATATTGCTGCGTTATTTTTCCGATTTAACAACTGCGGCTACTTTATTTTTAATAGTTCTAGCCACCAACCTAATGTTTTATGTGGTTTCGGAGCCCGGCATGTCGCATGTTTTTAATTTTGGACTGATTTCAATGTTCATTTATTATTCTCTACAATGGGTGGAAAAATCCAATTTGAAATACACTCTTTTTCTGGGTTTTTTAGCGGGATTAATTGTGTTAATCCGTCCTGTTAACATTCTGGTTTTGTTGTTTCCGGCATTCACAGGTGTCTTTTCATTTAATGATTTTAAAAATCGCATTTTTGATAATTGGCTCTGGATTATTGTTGCCGGAGTTGCTGCATTTATCGTTCTTGTTCCTCAATTTTTGTATTGGAAATCGCAATCGGGGCATTTCCTTTTTAATTCGTATATGGATTCGGGGAAATTTTATTTCCTAAAACCAAACATTGTAAACGGATTGATCAGTTACCGAAAAGGTTGGCTTCTTTACACCCCAGTTATGGGGTTTGCGCTTCTTGGCTTTTTCTGGCTGAAAAAATACGTGCCTGATTTGATTTTGCCAATAGTGGTTTTTGTAGCATTGAACATTTATGTGGTTTACAGCTGGTGGTGCTGGTGGTATGGGGGTTGTTACGGTTCGCGGCCAATGATCGACATGTACGGGATCATGGCTTTCCCTTTAGCTGCATTGCTCCAAAAAACTTTCGACAGCAAAATTTGGATTAAAAGCATTTCTGTCGTTTTCCTTTTGGCAATTATATGGCTAAACCAGTTTCAAATGAAACAATACCGAACCTCATTGCTGCACTGGGACAGTATGACAAAAGAAGCTTATTGGGGTATTTTCGGTAAAAAAACCTGGCCCGAAGGTTACGACAAAATGATTAAAGCACCCGATTATGAAAAAGCATTAAAAGGGGAAAAAGAATATTAAATTGCAGGATTTTCTGTAGCGACCGATTCTTTAAACTGAAGGTTGTAAATTATTTCCGTAGTTTTTTCATTTAAAAAAATCAACTCTCTTTCAACCTCAAACGGTGTTCCATTTTCTTCAATCAGTTTATTTATCGTTCTGGAATATACTTCTTCGTCATTTCGATCAATATACAGATATACTTTTTTACCGGATTCAATAATTTTCTGAACATTAAATTTATCGCCCCAATATTTCATCGTGCTATCAAAAGTAAAAAATTGGTAGTTGCCGGGATAAATCCCATTGAGTATATCCTTATATTTCTCCTGAAGGTTTCTTTCAGACCAAACTGTACTGTACATTATTGCATATTCCTTAAAAGGGCTGCCATAGCTTTGCGATGCAATTATTTTAATGCTGTTTTTATCAAGTGTGGATGCAAAGTAAAATGTTTCTTTTCTTGCACCATATTCAGCTCCCATCGCATTAGATTTAATAGGCAACCAATTAAACTGGTTTTTTACTGTTACCAGTAAAAACGCAATTAAAATTAATTGCACTAAGGAGTTATATAATTTGTTGTTACCAAGTTTTTTTACGATTTCGATAGTGAAAAATACAACCAAAGGTAGCAGTAGCAATGAGGGTATGAAATTTCGATGTGCAAAATGTTTGCATACAAGAATCAAATGGATAGTAATGGTTAAAATCACTGCAGATGAATATATTACAATTCTTCGGTCAGCTTTTTTTCTTTGAATAATTAAATAAGATAGTAAAGTAAAAAAAGATAATAACACAACTTTAAAATACCAGTTTTCAAGATTAACAAAGTATAAAAAATTTGATTTAAGTGAATCAAAATCAATAATATTAGATTCTCCTGCGCCGTAATCGCCGCTATGTATGAAGATATTTTTGATCCAATTCCAGAAATAATCAAGCCTTAGCAAAACTGAAATTGAGATCAGAAGAAAAATGAAAAAAGTTAAAATAAGAAAAAGCGTTTTTTTCTTCCATGTATCAATAATAAACAAAGGAATAATAACCAGTGGCAGAAAAGTAACTTTGGAAGAAAGACCAAATGCAACTACCAATGCAAAATAGAAAATATCTTTAACCGAATAATCTTGTTTATTTTCCCAATAATACTTGATTATCAGCACACTTAAAAGAAGAACTGGTAATGCCTGAAAAACTTCAGGAGTAACTCTTCCGATTAAATCATACCAAATGATTGGAAGAAAAGTAGTTGTTTGAATCAGAACTCCGTACAGAATAGAATCTGTAATGCGGAATACTAAAACCCCCGAAACAAAAAGGAATAATGAAATAAGTCCTGTAATACTTATACTTACAGTTGAGAGATATAAATCAGGATTTATAAATACATCTTCAATAAATGAAATTCCCGGAGAGCGGAGAAAATAAACAATTCTAAAAATTATAGCAATAAAATATTGGAGCGGAGATCCCGGATGAAAAATATTGCCGGTATCAAACGAACCCAGGGCAACACCTAATCCGTTGCTGAAATAAACATAATCAGGGTCAATAGATCGCAAGGAAAGATCGCCTAATAAGGTGCGAAAATATGCTCCAATAACCATGTAAAGCATTGGAAATAAGAACAGTAATATTTTTTGTGATTTTTTTAGCTCAATGAGATATTTCATAAATTTTGTTTTTTAAACCCGCACCGGCTCTTTATCAATTTTACTTTAAAGAACATTAAGGTACCTGAACTGCTGTATCGGAAACCTGTCCATCAGGATAAACAAATTCCACAGGAGCCGGAATCGGCACAGGGTTATCTGCCCGGATAAACAAACACGTTTCGAACGAAAGCTCTGGAAAGCAATAATCGTAATGTTTCAGCATAATGTAATTAGGGTTTTCCGAAAGCCATTCAAAGGGAATTCTACCCTCTCCTTTTAAAAAATGGGAATCCCAAAGTATTAAAGTGCTGTCAGGAAGTTGATTCAGACGTTCTATGTCCGCAGACCACAATACTTCCACTTTATTAAGATCATAAGGGTCTAATTCTGCATAAAAGGGGAATAATGGATGGAAAAAATATATTTTTTTGAAATCGGGCATTTCTTTTTGAATATAGGTTGCCATTTGTCTCATTACAATTTGTTCCTGATTAGGCTTAAACGGAAAGAACCACTGTGAGAGTGATGACCAGAAAATCAGAATAATTGTTATGATTAAAATAGCAGGTTTAAAAAAACCTATTCTATTAAATTTCGGTAGGTCAATGATATTAAGTCCAATCAATGCAATAATTGCCGAACTTGGAATCAGTGTGGCCAAATACCGGATCATTCCAAGATTATTTAGGATACCGGGCATAGCAAACAGTAAGCTGTGAAGGATAAAACAACCAACCGTGGTTCCAAGAAATAATACAAAAACATCTTCAACAAATTCATACTTGGATTTGCCACGCACCAACTTGAAAACATGCGTAATAATAATTCCAATTCCCAGTATCAAAAAAACTGCATAAACAGATCCCCATATTTGATAGTAAAATTTAAAATAATGAAAATAGTTTCCTTTCATTCCTGCATAACTTTCACCGACAAGCTGGTAGTTTTGGTGGATAACCCAAAATATATCTTTAAAATGAAAATAGCCTATTATTGAATATAAAATTGTGGCAGTTAATAGCAAAGGAATTGCAAGAAACTTTCTACGGTATATGTAAATCACAAACAACAAGGGCATTACAACATATGCCTCTGGACGAACATATGGTAAAAGAGATGCAACCAGCGCACTGGCATAATATTTTTTTTTGAATACAAGCCATGCAGAAAAGGTAAATATCGTGCCAAAAAATATTTCTACCAGTCCTGAATTCATTACAGCAAAATATACCGGTGCGAAAAATACAAATACCGGGATTATCCAGGAATAATTAAGTTTTAATTTTGAAGCTATTTTATAAAGTAGAATGGAAATAATTGCTGCATTCAATGCCTGAAATATGTAAATTCCCTTCATTCCAAACTGGGCAAATGGTGAACTCACTAATGTAAAAAATGGTTTACCCCACCAATCGAGAAACAGGAGCGGATATTTCCATGAATATCTGGCAATTTGGTAATGTACAATTCCATCACCTGTATCATATGGAGAATTGGCTTTAAAATAGATTACTATAACGGTAAAAAAAGATATAATCAGTAAAAAAGTAAAAAGAATTTTGTTTTCCGAAGATTGAATGCCACGGGTATAATTATTTTTGCCATTTATTATATTGGCGAGTCGATTTTTTATTCTCATGTGCTGATACTTTATTATTGGTTTAGGAGATTAAAATTTGAAATATTTTAATTTCAAAATTCCCCATTTTTGTAGCCTGTACTGAATGGAAGTTTTCAAAACGCCAATCCCATAAATACTACTGTTTTTCATGTTGATGCTTGATGCATCATCGAAATATTTTGTGGGACAGGTGATTTCTGCAATTTCGAATCCGGCGTACCAGATTTGCGCAAGCATTTGGTTGTCGAATACAAAATTATCGGAGTTGGCATTGTAATTTACCGCTTCCAGAACCTCACGTGTAAATGCGCGGTATCCGGTATGGTATTCCGAAAGTTTAGCATTCATTAAAATGTTCTGGAACATCGTAAGCCCGCGGTTAGCTATGTATTTTATTATCGGCATCCCGCCTTTCAATGCCCCTTTTCCAAGAATCCTCGAACCCAAAACCACATGATATAATCCGCTGCCAAGCAAGTTTGCCATGGCCGGGATAAGCTTTGGTGTATATTGATAATCAGGGTGGAGCATGATCACTATATCGGCACCAATTTCAAGCGCTTTATTGTAGCACGTTTTCTGGTTTCCACCATAGCCTTTATTATATTCGTGCTGAATAATATGATTTATTCCAAGTTTTTTCCCAACCCCAATTGTATCATCCTTACTCAGGTCGTCAACAAGTATAACTTCATCAACAATATTAAAATCGATTTCGTTGTAAGTAATTTCGAGTGTTTTTGCAGCGTTATAAGCGGGTAGTACTACTACCACTTTTTTGTTATTTATCATTCTGCTTTTGATTTGTTTTTAAAAATAGAAAGAAAAAGAATGAACATATTTTACTTCCTGATTTGATGAAATTGAATTAGAATATTTAGCTATTCTATAGTTCTCCGTAATATTTCACACTCCACAACAAAGTATTATTTCCTTTTTCCCGGTAATAAATTGCTATCTGTCATATTTTAAAAGACTGGTTTTTTTCTGTATTATTTTAACAATAATGTAGTAAAACAGGGCTATACCAAATGCAATCCAGTATTTTGAATCTTTTAAAAGCTGATGATTTACAACCAGTTCACCAACAATCTTCACCATAAGAATTGTAAGGAAAAGATTTAAAACTCCGGTTTTTTCCTGACGGATAACTTTTATCCAGCTAAATGTGTTGATTGATTTTTCCCAGTACCCCAATTTTGGTATAAATGCAGGCACCCTTTTTGACCAGTTTAAATATTCATCTTCATACTTTGAAATTAAAAACTCTTCTTCTGCAAACATTATACGCTCATAATATATCCAGTACATAAATGCAAAAGCCACAAGAAACCATAAGTTATGCGTAAAACCTGCAATTCCGAGCCACATAAAAAAGTTCCCAACATAAAGTGGGTGGCGGAAAATGGAGTACATACCAGTTGTATTTATGGAGTCGGCAACCTGGCCAACTTTTGTATTTCGTCCCGAAGTATTATCTGCTGAATAGCCAATTGTAACTACCCGGATTAGCAACCCGAATAAACTTACCGCAACACAACATAATTCGTAAAGTTCTGATTGGGTTTGGTCAATACTTTGCAAATAGAATTGACGTTGAATGAACATATACAAAGCGGGAACAATAAATACAACTGGCAGATAACTCCTGTATTTAAATAAAAAATCACCCTGGGATCTTAATTCATTTCTTAATGCCATTCTATAATTTTAAAGGTTCTAAATGAGACTTGAGTTTCCTGAAACCTGGATTAATAAGTTTAAAAACGAACAAAATTAGTTTTTTTTTTAAGGAAACCGTAATCGTTGTTATAATCCGTCCGACTTTCTTCCTTATGCAGGAATTCATGCTCAAAAGCGTTTAAAAGAATTGGAAAAATTGGAAAAATTTTATCCCGAATTAATTCTTTAAAACCCAAATATTTTTTTTTACAAAATCGCTCTGCTAATTTATTTCAGTTTGATTATTCCCATAAACCGCGTTGCAAACGTTGCAAATGCCACAACAGAAACCGAACTGATTGGCATTAATATGGCTGCAACAATTGGGGAAAGATTCCCCGTAATTGCAAACGAAATACCAATGATATTGTACAGAAATGAAATCGTAAAGCTCAGTTTTACAATGTTCAGCGAAGTTCTTGTGAATTTGATAAACCGTGCCAATGTTTCAAATTTGTTCGATTCAAGCACCGCATCGCTGGCAGGAGAAAAATGATATACTTTGTTGGCAATTGTTAATGCAACGTCGCTTTGCATCAACGCACCGGCATCGTTCAGCCCGTCGCCGGTCATCAAAACTGTGTGTTTTTGATTTTGAAGATTCCTTATAAAATCGGCTTTGTCTCCCGGTTTTTGGTTAAAAAGCATGTTCCCGGTTTCAAAAAATGCAGAAAGGTTTTTTGCTTCCGAACTATTATCACCCGAAACCAAGTATATTTTGAAATCCTTTTTCAATGAATTTAAAACTTTTTCAAATCCTTCGCGATACTGGTTGCTTACGGTAAAAAAACCAACTTTTGGGCTATTCAAAGACACAAAAACTACCGATGATTTTCGTTGGGTTAAATTCTCAGAATTAGAATTTGTAACATATTCTTCTGATCCCAATCTAATTTCAAAACCACCGACTTTTCCAAAAATCCCGCGCCCCGAAACTTCAACAAAATGCTCGGGATTGATATATTTTGCATCGGAAAAATGGTTTACAATTGCGGTACTTAGCGGATGAGTTGATTGTTTTGCCAATGAATATATGGCATTGATTTCGGATTGAGTTAGTTCTTTTCCAGTAAAAATGATTTTGTTTTCATTGGGTTTTGTGAGCGTTCCGGTTTTGTCGAACACAATTGTTGAAATATGGGAAAGTTTTTCGATAACATCGGTGTTTTTTATGTACAACCCAGCCTTCCCAAAAATGCGCATTGTATTTCCAAAAGTAAACGGGATTGAAAGTGCCAATGCACATGGACAAGCCACGATTAAAACTGCCGTGAAAACATAAATGGCAGTGTGCATTTCACCTTTTATCATCCAAAATCCAAATCCGGCTGTAGCTATGGCAATGATAATCAATGTAAAATATTTGCTAATCCTGTCGGAAAGTGTTTTAAGCGAATCGGTAGGTTTTTCGTAAGTTTTGTCCTGGTTCCAAAGTTTTGTAAGGTGGCTTTGGTTGACTTCTTTTTGTACCCTGATTTTGATGATCCCACCCATTTGCCGCCCACCGGCATAAATAAAATCGCCTGATTTTTTAACTACCGGACTTGATTCGCCGGTTACAAAACTGTAATCGATTTGTCCTTCGCCTTCTATTAAAATAGAATCTGCCGGAATTAATTCTTTGTTTCGAATTATCAATTCATCATCGACAACTATGTTTTCAAGTAAAATACTCTCTTCGATTTGTTTATTGATTTTAGTTACTGCAATTGGGAAATAGGATTTATAATTCCGTTCAAAAGAGAGCGCTTCGTAGGTTTTGCTTTGGTACCATTTTCCCACTAACAAGAAAAAAATCAAACCAGAAAGGCTGTCGCAATAACCCGAGCCACCAGTAAGGAATATTTCATAAGTTGTTACCAAAAACAGCACAATTATCCCAAGTGCTATGGGCAAATCGATGCTGATATTTTTTTTCAGCAGGTTTTTAAATGCTGAGATGTAATAATCGCTGCCACTATAAAAAACCACAGGGATTACAAGAATATAGCTCAAAATACTGAAAACTGATTGCAGTTTGTCGTTCAACGGTTCGCCATTAAAATAGGCGGGCAAACTATAGGTCATCACATTGATAAAAACAAACCCGGCAACTCCGATTTTGTAGAGCAGTTTTTTATAGGACTGGTTGTCCTCTTTTTTGTCGCTCAAACTCTGTGAAAGATCGGGGATATAATGGATTGATGAAAGCAGTTCAACCAGTTGGCGCAAGCTAATCATCGATTCGTCAAAAGTGATATCGACTTCTTTTTTTGTGAAGTTTACAAACGAATATCGTATTCCTTTATTCAGCTTTTCAAGGTTTTCGAGCAACCAAATGCAAGATGCACAGTGTATTACAGGGATGAAAAATTTGACTTTGGAAATACTGCCCTCACTAAAAGTAATGAGTTTTTCTTTTACTTCGGCGTTGTCCAGAAAAGCATATTTGTTGCCAAATTCGGTGGTGGTTTCTAATTTTACTCCTGGCGTTTTATCAAGTTGGTAGTAGTTGTATAATTTGTTTTCGTGCAATAACTGGTAAACCGTGAGGCAGCCGTTGCAGCAAAAAAGTTTTTCCTCCCAAACCACAGGGCTTTTCCCGCAATCGGCGCCACAGTGAATACAGTTATTTCCTTGCTTATCGACTTTCATTTTTATACCGTGGCTTCAAATATCAGCTTTTTTGAGTTCTTTTTCCATATAGTTTTGGTTCTATAACGAATTAGGTGGGTAGATAAAAAAAGTAATTCTTAAAAACCAATTCTGAATCCCTATTTGATTCCCGCTTTAATATTGAAAGTAGGGTTTTCAAAATGATTTGCAATTAAAGCGGGAAGAGTTCTAAAAACAGCTTTTTACAAGTCAAAACACAGCTTCATTAGATTTAATGCCAAACGCATTTGAACCAAAAATATATCTTAGTAAAACAAAATTTGAGTAGGACTTGTCCCCCCTGCCTACCGGACAGGCAGGCTTTGACTATCAATATTTTAGGAATGCAAAATAATTTTTCAAAGGGGGAATTAAAGGGGGATTTATACTAAAAATAAAAAAATTTTGCTATTAC